>JAABPS010000335.1 GCA_011391835.1 Desulfobacteraceae bacterium | reverse complement strand
GCCAATTGACGTTGTCTTACGAATGTCCACACCCTTAGGAATCTTCGATACACCATTCAAAGTGCGACTCGAATAAAAAACAATGACGGTAACAATTATGTAGCTAATAAAGATTTTGTGTTGTTATATCTGCCCGACACAGCGTGCACCCGACTGGTGGGAGTCTGTGCGTTTTCAGGCAGTTTGCGTGGTTCATGATGGGTCAAGCCTGCTCTTGACTCATCTGTCCATAATCCATGCCGTCTCGCCTTGCTTTTTTCCTCCTGCTTTTTTTTCTGACCAATTCCTTCTGACGTTTTTTGAACGTGAATTCACCATGACCGATCAGGTACTGGCTATTTCCGATGATCGATTTTTTCCGATAGTTGTATTGTGAATCTCAAGTCCCAGAATGCCCGCCAGTGTGACAGCGATATCCGAAATCCGGTAGTTTGCCTGGTGGTCGGCATCGGATAGGATCCGGCCTCTGGCAATTCCGGGCCCTTGGATTGCCATTACAATCCGCTGGGTGTCAGTGGAGCCGTGCCCTCCGATCATGGGCGCCCAGGGAGCCATCCGATCCGCAATCCACTTTGGGATTTTTAAGCCCACATTGGTGAGAAGTCCCATGACGGCCGGAAGCTGCCAGTTGTTTTTCGCAATCACCCACATATCCGGCCAGTGAAGTATTCCGGGACGGTTGTTGAAAGCAAAATAGGGATGGTACAATTCCCCGGGTTCGCAGATACCGGTGATTCCGGTTCGGGTATCTTCCAACACCAGCACATCCCAGGGGCATTCTTTCTGTCCTGTATTCGGATGGACAACCCGGTGCTCCAGCAGGGCTGCCTTTGCCAGTTTGGCTTTATCTATGCGATCCTGCATGGATTTTCCTTGAAAAATGACTCCTCCCACACTGGAACCCATGAGAGGGCAGAATCCCCTGTATTTCAATTCCTCCCCCTGAAGGATACCGCTTTGAGCAAGGATCTCCACCAGATTGGTATTTCTGGAGCGGTCATATGAATCAAACACTGATTTGACAACAATGTCCGCAATGGTTTCCTTGTGGCGATGGGTGATGTGACCGTGGTCGCTGTACACTACGATGAGGGCATCTTTGTAATTGGGCATCTGCTGAATACCGGATAGTAACCGGCCGAACTGCAGATCCACATCACGCATCCCATCGAGTACTGCTTCACGGCAAACCATGGGATTGATCCTGCTGAGATGGATGTCTTTGCTGTCCTTCTTCAGGTGAAACTCTTCCGGATCCCAGGCGGCACCCAGGCCGTGCTGAAGATCATCCGATTGTGCCAGAACAATCCCGCCAAGATCCGGTAATTCCCTGTTCAGCACTTCCAGCGTGGTGTTGACAATCCACATATCCGGAGGAAAATGTCCGGGATTTCTTTCATACGCCACCCGTGAGAATCGTTTCTGATCTTTTGTTTCAAAATCGGTGAAGGCATCGGTATCACCGGGGGGATCGTAAAACCGATATCCTTTTGCAGGAGGATGGACATAATGCGGAAATTGAGATCCGCCAATAATCATATCCACTCCTGATCCCTCGACGTCAAACATCTTCCCCACCCATTCCTTGCCTGAAATATAAAAGGTCTTTGAGCCCGGCCATTTTCGTTTCCATGCCGAAAACAGAGTATCCACCGGCTGCCCTTCTTCGTTCCGGGCAAATGACAGGTTGGGAGGAACAATGATGGGATATCCGTCCTTGTTCCAATCAAAAAACTGCAGGGATACGCCATAAATGCCGCTCTGTGCAGTGGAACCTCCTGTGACAGCGTTCAGGTGATTGGGGTCCGTGATGGAAGGCATATGGCATCGGGCATGCTCGAACCAGACGCCATTCTCAAGAAAGTTTCGGATATTGGGCATCAGCCACTTCTCGCCGCCATTGTTTCGCTCTCCATAGCTGTTGAGATACAGGTAACGGGGGTCCAATGAATCGATGGAAATAAGAAGCACCCGGGGTGCCCGTGACGTACTTATTTTCAGGGATGGGATCGGACCCGGGATATCCTGTGGAAGGTCAGATCGGCATGAGGACAACCACCCGCCTAATCCAACAGCTGTTCCTGCTGCCAGGCCCGTCTTAAGAAAATGCCTTCGCGTCAGATGCGTTGCCATATGCCTCCTTTGTTAAAATATCCATTCGCCCCTGCATTGTACACTGGATAAAAATTGCTTTTGGTTCAATGCACAGGATTGAACGTTGGCAGTAAAAATAAAAAAGAGTGCGCTAACTATCACGCTTGACGTTGAAAATGCCAGATAATAAAGACTGCCGGTTTTGGACGGTGGTCTTTTGATCCATCGTTTTATTCAAAAGGATATGGTTTATTTGTATCTCGTGCCGCTGCCAGGATCAGTTCATTTCCATCTGAGAAAACCGGCGATGCTGCGTCAGGCTGTTTGTGTATCATAGAAATTGATTCTGTTGCGCATGTGGATACACAGAGCCCGCATCCAATACATTTATTTTTATCGATGACTGCATGCTCATTATCCATGTGTATGGCAAATACCTGGCATCGGTCCACGCAGACTTCACAGGCAGTGCAGGTTTCTTCATCAGATACAGCATAGTAGTTTGACTGGGCGATGACTCCAACATTGTCATATTTTGTGATATTGGCCAATGCCTTGCAGCAGCAGGAACAGCAATTGCAGATAAATATTTTATCGCCTGTATGGTTCGACGAAAAGTGGACCAGTCCGTCTTCTTCCGCTTTCTTTAAAACCTGCAATGCTTCTTCTTTTGATATTTCACGGGCTAATCCATTTTCAATATAAAAATCAGCCGCCATTCCGAATGATAAACAACTTTCCAAAATTTTATCGCACCCTTGGCCCAGCATCTTTGCTTCCTTCCGGCAGATGCAGTCTGCTACGGCAAACTTGCTGTTTGCCTTAATAATTTCAGATATCTTTTCATAGGGCTGAACTTGGGAGTTTTCTTTTATTTCTTCTTCCACAGGTATGGCTCTGAAACCGGCCACATTTTTCTTCTTATTTGCAGGAATGAGTCCCTCTTCAAAATATTTTTCGTACAACTTGATATTTTCCGGTGTTAAATTATTTAGCTGAAATTCCCATATCCCCACTACCCAGGGCGCCATAAAATAATAGATTTCTGTTTCCGATGCCTTAAAGCGGAGGATTAAGCCCTTTTTTGACATCGTGTACAGCATGTCTCCCAATTCTTTTTCATCCTGTTTCATCCTTTCGGCAACAGTTGAAACCAGCTCCGGAAAAGGACGTAATGCAAACATAATTTCAGCTTCTTCGGGGGTAAAAAGACGTTTTAAAATTTCTAATTCCACACCGCTTTTGGTTTGTGGAAATCCCTGAGGAAACTTATCGAGCCTTTCACGAAGCCTTACATAGATATCTGTCATGGCATTCTCCTTTTACTCCTTGTTCAATCGTTTATACATTGCCTTATTCTGGTTATAGATATTTAAAAATTCTTTAAAAAGCTCATCATATATTTTCCGGTTGTCCGGATTTGGTTTATACGTATTTTTAACCTGAATAAGGTTTGGGATATCATCAAAGGTCAGATATCCAAGAGATACTGCTGCCAGAAACGCGGCGCCGCGGGCATTGGACTGGATTGGGTCCTTTATCTGCTTGATGGTGCGGTTAAATACATCCGCGTGGATCTGACACCAGACATTGGAGCTGCCGCCGCCACC
>JAABPS010000334.1 GCA_011391835.1 Desulfobacteraceae bacterium | reverse complement strand
AAATGGAGGGAAATGGATTGGTTTTTAAAAGAACCTTGTACGCATCTTCCAGACGGTTTATTCTGACCAGGGACACATACGAAGGGATGTCCATCTCAATGGGACATGCGTGCATGCAGGGCGATTTGAAAAAATTCGAACAGACAACTGCCGGACATCGTTTCTCTTTGATATGGGCTTCGTATTCATCCCTGAAATATCGCAGGGTGGACATCACCGGATTCGGAGCGGTCTGACCCAGTCCGCATAACGCTGTATTTTTAATAATATTCGCCCACCGTTCCAGCCGCTCAATATCTCCCTCCCGTCCCTTGCCTTCACAAATTCGGGTCAATATCTCAAGCATCTTTACGGTGCCGACTCGGCAGGGTGCGCATTTTCCGCACGATTCTTCCTTGCAGAATTCCATAAAGTATCGGGCCACATCCACAACACATTTATCTTCATCCATAACGATCATGCCGCCGGACCCGACAATGGCTCCCAGTTGCGTGATAGATTCATAATCAACGGGCGTGTTTAAATGCTGAACCGGCACGCAGCCTCCAGAAGGACCTCCCAGCTGAACTGCTTTGAAGCGTTTTTTATTCGGAATACCGCCGCCAATATCATGGATAATGGTGCCGATGGGAATGCCCATGGGCACTTCCACCAGACCGACATTATGGACGTCGCCCGTCAGCGCAAACACTTTGGTTCCTTTACTCCTCAGCGTTCCTCTGCTCGCATACCATTTGCCGCCCTTTAATATAATTTGGGGGATATTTGCCAGCGTCTCCACATTATTTAAGATGGTTGGTTTTTTCCAAAGCCCCTGAACAGCCGGAAACGGAGGTCGGGGCCGGGGTGTTCCGCGCTTGCCCTCAATGGATGTCATCAGCGCCGTTTCTTCACCGCATACAAAAGCGCCGGCCCCCCGATAGACTTCCACGTCAAAGTCAATGCCCGACCCCAGAATATTTTTTCCAAGCAGACCGAAATCTCTGGCCTGGCCGATTGCATGATTTAATGTCTTTACCGCCAGCGGGTATTCCGCACGGCAGTAAATATACCCCTGCCGGGATCCGATAGCCTTGGCGGCAATAATCATACCTTCCAGTACTGCATGCGGGTCCGACTCCAGAACACACCGATCCATAAACGCGCCAGGATCTCCTTCATCGGCATTACATAAAACATATTTGGTCTCTTG
>JAABPS010000333.1 GCA_011391835.1 Desulfobacteraceae bacterium | reverse complement strand
TCTCTTCCTTGATAGAGCTTGCAGCAAATGCCCATTTCAATCCTGTGGGATATCCAGCACCGCCGCGCCCTCTGATCCCGGATGCTTTTACCTCAGCGATAATCTCCTCCGGCTTCATCTGGAACAACGCCTTGGCAGCAGCAAAATATCCTTCCCGCGCGATATACTCCTCAATCCGGTCTGCATTGATAATGCCTCTGTTTTTCATCACAATGGGATCCTGAATGCCGAAAAAGGGTATCTGATGGATGTTGGATATTTTTTCCATCGCTGGGGATATGGGCCCTTCAAACGCCATCTCCTTTTGTTCCCACCCCCTTGCAAACACCCATTCATCTTTTATCTTTCCTTCCAGCACATGATCATGGAAGATTGCTTTCGCCTTGGTTTCATCAATATCTGCGTACTTGATCGATTCTTCTCCGATTCGTTCCACTGTAATAAGGGGTTCACGATTGCATATACCAGCGCATCCGGACGTTGTTACAAAAATATCTTTTCTCCCCGATTTTTTCTTCTCTTCCAGTAAAACATTAAATACTTTGTCCGCGCCAGAAGAGATCCCGCATGTGCCCATATGTACTGTAATCCGGACAGTATTGCTTCCGGCTTCCATGACCAATGAGCGAAGGATGTCGCCCTTTATCCTGTACAAATCTTCTATTTTTAACTGTTGCATGGGTACGCTCCTGGGTTATTCGTACTGGGTTAATATTTTTGATGCTTTGGACGGTTTCATCTGGCGATGGGTATCCTCATCCACCACCATGACAGGTGCCAGCCCGCAGGCCCCAAGGCATCGAACCGTTTCCAAAGAAAATGAGCGGTCTTCCGTGGTTTCTCCGGCATGGATATCCAATATCCCTTCAACCTGTTTCAACACGCCGCTCCCGCCCCGCACATAACAGGCTGTGCCCAGACAGCATTTGATAGTATGCTTTCCTCTGGGCATCATAGTGAAAAAAGAATAAAAGGTAACAACACCATACACTTCGCTCAACGGCAGGCCCAGACCCTTCGCAACTGCTTGCTGGATATGTTTTGGAAGATATCCGATTTTTTCCTGTATCTCTTCCAATACAGGGATAAGGGATCCCGGCTTTGAATGATATTTTTCAATAATGAAATTTGCGATCGCCAGTTCTTCTACCGCTTCAGGCGTCAACTCTTTTTCGAGTTCTTTTGTTTTTGATGGTTCTCTGCCGAACATGGATGCTCCCTCCTCTTGAATTACTTCGCATTATAAATATCATTTATTGAAACGATGATCGTTCGTGTCCTTTTCCTGTCATGAAGACTATAGCAATTAGTGTTCCAATATTAAATTTTGAGACGCCATTAGCTCAACTCCTCATTTTTTAAGCATATTTTTTTATCCAGATAAAATGGACAGAAGTACTTTAAAACGAACTACTGTACAAGGATTTAACAGTTTGGAAAGAAAATCGACAGGTACGCCGCCATCCAATCAAATGTTTTCACATGAATACGTTGAAAATACGGCGTTGTGTATTCCCGGCGCATGCGTTGCTTTATCCTATGAATTGTTTTATAAAAGAAACCGTATGAGTCATTCTTTTCCCCATCTTTTACTCCCATTTCAGATCGGTTCCGTTCCGTTAAAGAATCGGATTGTTGGACTGCCGGTGTATACCGGATATGCCTGCCCGGATGGTCAGGTGAGCGATATGATGATCAGTCACTATGCCGGCATTGCTCACAGCGGCGCATCCATGATTATCGTTGCCAACGCAGCAGTTGCAGACCATGGCATCTTATCAACCTATAACCTGAGAGTGGACAGCGATGCATGTATTCCCGGGTTGCATCGGCTCGCCTCCGCAATAAAATCGGAAGGGGCCATCGCGTGTCTGCAATTAAACCATGCCGGCAAGTTTGCAAAAACATCCCGTCCCATGATGCCGTCGGCATTGGATGCTTCCCATGTGGCCTTTAATATCAATTCGTTAAAACATTTTATGGAATTCTTCCCTTTTGAAAAACGGTTCAAGCTCACCCAGAATTTTTTAAAAATGGCATCCAACTGGAACCGAGGAATGACCGATGAAGACAAGGAAAAACTAAAACAGGCGTATGTAAATTCCGCACGACGCGCATGGGAAGCTGGTTTTCAGGGAGTAGAACTTCACGGCGCCAGCGGCTATCTCATCTGCCAGTTTTTATCCGGATTCAGCCACAGAGAAATCGACGGCAGCCCGAAATCCTTTTCAGACAGAATCCAGTTCCCCCTTCAATTAGTAAGGGAAATAAAACATCATCTCCCCGGAGAAGCATTATGCGGCTATCGAATCATCCTTGAAGAATGGGTGCCCGACGGCATTGATCTGCAGGAAGCGGTGATGTGGGCAAGATTGCTTCAGGACGAACACATATCGTATCTTTCGGCCTCCGTGGGGACATACAATTCCATGTTCGGGCCTCCGGTGCGACAGCGGATGCATAAAATTGCCTACATGGAAACATCCATCAGGAAATTAAAGGAATCCGTCCAGGTACCGGT
>JAABPS010000332.1 GCA_011391835.1 Desulfobacteraceae bacterium | reverse complement strand
AGGTAATCCTATCTTCCGGATAACCGAGCGCTTTTATAACGTTTGCACTCAGATCATTATATGCAAACCACCAATCCACATGACAGGACATAAACCGTTTGATAACCTTGCCGACAAAGCTTACATTATGCTCCTGAAAATTTTTTCCATGCCCCCAAAAAGCTATTTTTTGATGATTAAGAAATTTTCTGGCCAATAAAAAATAATTTAAGAGAACACGATTCTCTTGAGGTAAAATTACCAGATCACTATCTTTTACGTAATTTAGGGCCGGTTGCCATACGACTTCCGTTCTTCCAAGTTTCAGGATTAAGTTTTCTACTTGTATAGCCCACTCAAGATAGCCGGCATCATTTTTTTTTGCTTCTGAATCTTTTGCGTAACCATGAATCAAAATAAGCTCAATATCGGCTCCGGCAAGCTTTTGCCTAAGAAGCTCAAAAAATGGCTTTCGGTAATGGGTGAGAATTCTCTGTACGATGACGACTCTGCGTTTTCGAACCATAAAATAAACTTATACCAAAGTATTTACAATGCGATTGATTGCTCTATTGAGAGCCTCCTGTGAGTGCATGGCGGTGTATTCTAAAAACCGGAATGATAGGGGCACACCATTCAAGTCGGTACCTTTCGACAATGCCAAGAGGGCGGCCTGGCACCGTTCACTCACACTATCGGGTACAGCGATTCCTAATCCAAAACGTTTAACACGTTCAGCCATGAGATGACCTTCACTTACTATAACGGGCTTTTTAAAAGCGGCGGCCTTTGTAAGCGCATTGCTGCTGTGATAAAAATTGCTGTACACGGCAAACAGCACGTCTGTGATCTTGACCATAGAGTTGTATTCTGTACCGTCAGGCAGATATTCCAGGTGAAAATGGATGTTCTCAGGTTGTCTATAAATTGCGGACTCTATCCGCCGACGTTCGGTTGTATTCCAACTATAATTGTCAAGCTCGCCAGCAAAAAGAAAAAAGTATTTCTCTTTGTCTAAACCAGCGGCAACATCCAGAAGCATCAGCAGGTTTTTTCTAATAGACAGACAGCCAAGTAACGATATAATTTTTCTCCCTTTCGCCTTTTCCAGTATATAGCGGCTATCGGGAGACAAATTGCCGTCAAATTCAACATTCGTTATATCCGGGAATGATACTATCGGTTTCCCGATCTGATTTTCAAGAAGATGGGCCACTCCTTCATCAAGTGTTGCTATAGAACGACATACGTTAGATTGAAAGATCCTTGTGGCATTAGCTGACAGTCGAGCGCCTTTATGCGTTCTCATGTGCGTTGGATGCAAATAAAGACCAGACCAAGGGAAATAAAAAGTTTTATCGATATATTTTGCACTCAAAAGGGGATGCATAAAGCAGTAATCGAGATATGGAAAGAATACCACTGATTTTGTTGATTCAATCCCTGGCGGCATAATGTCGCTTATGATATTGGCAGTAAGTCTCCAGATTTTTCTGCTTGAACGATGTCGATACATTAGTTCAATGAACGGGAGAGATTTTATCGCTGAGACCACAGCGTTTCTAAGAAACAGTCTCCATCCGCCATCCGCTATTGCACTGTTGAAAACCGGAGACACGCTGTACTTATGACAGGATAGATGGCCTAAAGATGATGGCAGATGTGCATTTATCCAACTCTCAACTGCAACAGGATTAGGGGAAAGCGAAATGACTTCGAACCCTTTTGCAAGAAGCGTTTGCACAATCAACTGGTGATATGTCGGGACGTGCCCTTTCCAGACAACGTCCACAATAATAACGGTCTTCATTTGCATTTTATTATTAGCAAACAAATAATGGTAAACATCTCTCCTCCCGGCCTTTCCAGTTCGAGCTTGCTTTGCTTTTTAGCTATTGAATGGGGAATTTTGTTTTTATGGTTTGATATTTTGGGTTCGTGTTTGCATGGCATTAACGATTTCGCTGAAAATTTGTTTGAGCGTCTTTGTTACGCGCCAGGTGGGAAAATGCGACTTTATCTTCCCGAGGTTGCTATAATAACAGACATGGTCACCTATTCTGTTTTCGGACAAATAGGAATATTTTTGAGAAATCCCGGTGAGGTTTTCAACTTCTTTGAAGGCCTCAATAATCGAGCAACTGTTTTCTTTTCCACCACCAAGATTATAGACTTCACCTGCCCGGGGAGATTTGACGAACTCATGGATCAGACACGCAACATCATATGAGTGGATATTGTCACGTACCTGTTTTCCTTTATAACCATATATTATATATTCATTGCTACTAAGGTTGCATTTAACAAGGTAACTGAGAAAGCCGTGTAGTTCAACTCCAGAGTGATTCGGGCCAGTCAGACAGCCCCCCCTTAACACACAAGTGGGCATATTGAAATATCGTCCATATTCCTGGGTCATTATATCGGAAGCTACTTTTGACGCTCCGAAAAGGGAATGCTTCGATTGGTCTATTGTGAAAGTTTCGCTGATGCCATCAGCGAAAAATGGGTCATCATAATCCCAGCGGGTGTCAAGCTCTTTCATTTTAATTCTATTGGGTGCATCACCATAGACTTTGTTAGTTGACATGTGGATGAAAGGAGCATCAGAGCAGGAGCGACGAGCCGCTTCAAGGAGGTTCAGGGTTCCAACGGCATTTATATCAAAATCATCAAACGGTATGGATGCCGCTTTGTCATGTGATGGTTGTGCAGCAGTGTTGATGATCATATCAGGTTTTATAACATGAAGCAGCTTCAAAATACCACTGCGGTCACGTATATCCATTTCGTGGTGTTCGAAATTCTTGAGCATTAACATGAGATGCCGCTGCTTCCATCGTGTATCTCCCGATTCACCAAAAAATACTGCACGCTGGTTATTATCCAAGCCATGCACATGATATCCCTTGTTATGAAAGTAAACGCAAACCTCGGAACCGATCAGACCCGAAGAACCAGTTACAAGAATCTTTTTCAATTCAAAACTCCAAGCTCATCAAATTACAAACTCTTTTACCAACCCTGCCATTCGAAGAATATTATCCATAGATATAAGATGTTATATTATTTTATGATAAGAATGACAACCTGTCGATTTTTTTTTATCAACGATTAAGGGCAGTAACAAGCACAGATAAATATGGATTGGTCTTAACTCCGTGCCTAATATCTGAAATATCTCGCCTACCCTTAACCTCTATCAGAAAGAAGAAACACATAAAAAGTGGAAATCCAAGATAGCATTCACCATTCAAAATAACCATGATGCATAAAATACCTATCCCACTTTTAATCAAATTTTTGTCAGAAAGAATAAATAAATATCTAAATACAAAATACATCCAGATAAACAATGCCGGCAAACCCGCTTTTGCCGCAAAGTCCGACATCCCGTTTCCGCGTCCTTTTTCAATAAGACCTGTTAAAAATGGATGAAGTGAATGACGGGTATATTCATGCCAACCCCATCCGGTAAGAGGTCTTTCTTTGATATAATCAAGATCAAACAGAATAGTACCAATGCGGTTAGCCTCCCAATTGGATTGCCTGTATTGCGTGACATAAATACTATTATAAATTTTATTTTTCATAAACGGCTGTTCCCACACAAAAGTATAGAAGATAACAGCTCCAATGATAATGATGTATGCGCTTAAAATTAATTGAAGCGCTTTTAAAATTGCGGTTTTACCCTGCACACTCAAATGAAGCACCATTGCAAGCGGTAAAACAACGTAACTCGTTGTG
>JAABPS010000331.1 GCA_011391835.1 Desulfobacteraceae bacterium | reverse complement strand
AATTCTTTTGGATCCGGTTCATATCTGTTTCTGAAACGTATCACATAATACCCGTTATTACCTTTTATTGTATGTTCGGGTAATGGATTCTTCCTCGAAAGTTTAAATGCTTCGCGTGAGACGTCCCTCTCATATCCTATTTCGGGAATCATATCATCCCGTTTAAAAAAACCTGTTGTGAACGGGCGTAAATTATACTTTCTGCTTTCTGTGTCCATGGGTACCCCTTTTTTCAGGGCTGCAAGAAATATATCTGCATCGCCGGCCGCTTTTTGATTCAACTTGTCTTTTAAAAGGTCAGCCCTGATCTTTTCCCCTATCTCATGCAGTTCAGGGATTTTCTCCGGTATTTTTTCGGTTAGCTGAAGGATATAATAGCCATCGCCAAAATCATGGACTTCGCTGATGTCTCCTTCGAAAAGTGAAAGTGCAACTGACTTGAATTTATCCTGATTACTGATACCTTTGACGACATTTTTTTGCGAAAAGAAATCGGTGGTTATGACATTGTGATTTTTTTCTTTTGCGGCCTTATGCAGTTCTTCCATATCCAAACTCATATCGTACATTGCTTCTGCCTCATCATAGGCAAGGTTTTTCGCCTTTTCTTCCTGCATCTTTTCTTTAATTTTTGCTTTCGCTTCCTTTTCCGAAAGCACAATGGCTTCATTGACCTTTTCCACTCGTATGACATGCCATCCCAACTGCGAACGAACGGGCTCACTGATCTCTCCGGCTTTCATGGAAAAAGCTTTTTCCGCCAAGGGTTTTACCATCTTTTCCTTCTGAAATACACCAAGATATCCGCCAGTGTCTTTATCCGGCGCTTCTGAATACTGCTTCGCAAGGCCTGCAAAATCTTTACCTTCTTTAGCCAGGCGCATCACGGCCAGAGCGCGTTGTTCTGTCTTTTGTATCGTCTCCTCACCGGTATCCGGTTCAACTTTAATCAAGATATGTCTCGCTTCAACTGTTTTGGGAGTTTCGAATTCCTCTGGGTTCGACTCATAGTATTCCTGAATTTCTTCGCCGGTAATATCTATCTTCAACCTGTAATCCTCTGGGTTAAATCTGACAAATTGAATTTTTATCATGGGTTCTGTTTTATATGCATTTTTATTCTTTTCATAAAATGCTTTCTCTTCTTCTTTTGTAAATCCTATTGCTTTATACCCGCTCGGCTTGAATTGAACAACATCGATATCTACTTTAGCATTTTCCCATTGATGCCATTCCATTGCTTCCTTTTCTGACACCTTGACACTCTCTGTAATAAACACTCTCAGTTTTTCAATCAGTATCGCCTCTCGCTGCATAGTCTTAAATGCTTCAGGTTTAATATTAAGGTAACTCAACACGCGCCTATACGTGCTGTCATCAAACCGCCCCCCTCTTTGAAAGGCAGGCATCCGTGTTATATTTGCATCGAGTTCTTCTTCCGTTACTTGAAAATTAAGTTTCTCCGCTTCAGAAAGCATCAGCCTGCGTTCTATCAAACTTTCCAATGCCCGTTCGTCTAACTTTAAATTCTTAATAAGGTCTTCATTAAAATTTTCACCCGGGCTGCGGCGAAACTCTTCAATAAGATCTTTATATTGCTCTTGATACTCTTCTTTCGTAATAATCTCTCCATTGACACTGGCGACTTTATCTACTTTATCAGAATTCCGTGTCCCAAACCCCCAGAACACAAATACAACAGCGATAACCCCTAAAAGAACTTTCAATATCCAACTCCCAGCCTTTTTACGCATGATGCTGAGCATACACCGCCCCCAATCTGCCAATTTTTTGTGGCATAAATTAATTATTGCTTAATATCTTATTGCCGTTAAAAAAGACTTATATCACCCAAACTAAACAATTAAGGAGTGTTGATTCATATTCCGGTCAATTTTCGAACCAACAGCCTCATTGCAGAAAACGCATCGATATTCGTACTTATCCCCTTCAGGCAAAACCAGCAAAAGATGTTTTCGAACCCTGACAGCTCTTTTGCATTTAGCACAGTAAAGCTCGGTTGCCTCTAATTCTCTGAATTTTTCAGAGCCAACGGGCCGTTTAACCGGTCTTCTGTCAGCCCGGATAAAATGGTTCATGTTCACTGCTAACTATGCCTCACTGATCTTCAATCGTATATTAAAATTTCTGAAATATATTCCCTCGGACGGATATAACCAGTCCGTGAACAAATATTTTTATTTTCTATCATCCCTTTTGTCAACAAATACCGGTTATTAAAACGGGTTAAATTAAAATAACTTTTCGGAATAAATCCGTTTTGCTTTTTAAGACGAATATTAATATTGACACTCATTTTATAGTTTGTTAGAGCCCTGATACACGATGGGGCTGTAGCTCAGCTGGGAGAGCGCATGACTGGCAGTCATGAGGTCAGGGGTTCGATCCCCCTCAGCTCCACCAGTCTATTGTATCACAATTTTCTAAAAGATAAAGCAATCAATATATTTCATGTATTGATTGCTTTATTATTTCAGATCACTTCTAAACGAAAACAGAAATCGCGAGGATTGAAGGCAATAAATATTACAAAGGCTGTAATGGGTTTTCCCGGCCAACTGCCAAGAAACAAACCAATGAGAAACCGTTGAGATTATGTACTGGACATCTGCCCTTTATAAAAATGATAATACTCAAAAACTTTCTTTATATATTCATGTGTAGTTTTGTATGGTGGAACACCCTGATATTCTCTGACCTTACCGCTACCGGCATTATAAGCAGCCAAAGCCAGTTTAACGTTGCCATCAAACTGATCCAGTAGCTGCTTGAAATATTTTACGCCCGCATGAATGTTGTCTCTGGGGTGGTAATAATCTTCCACACCCAGCATCTCTGCAGTTTCCGGCATTAGCTGCATCAGGCCTCTTGCCCCCTTACTGGAAATCGCCTTTGCGTTATATCCTGACTCAGCCATAATAATCGCTTTCACAAGGGCAGGCTCCACTTCATGGAGATGTGCTGCTTGAAAAACAATCGGATCAAATAACCGCTCTGCGTGCAGCACAAGACCGCCGGATAATGCCCTCTCTTTTCCCCCCTGTCTTTTGGCTAAACCCGTTTCAGCCTCCATGGCTTCTTGTGATAACTCCAGAGTTAAAATACTGCTTAGTACTTTATCTTTCAGACTTTTCGCTTGAATATGGACGTCCTCTATAGGAGCAAAGAAAAACCCGATCACCATGGTAACCATAAACAGCCAACCCGCCATACCTGCTACCGAAGGCGTTATGGTATATGTTCTATTTTTTATCTTTATCATTTTCCCAAACCTCATTTCTTAAACCGTAGTATAGCAATCTTTATGCCAAAATACGATTCTTGTTTTTTTCTGTAAAATAAATCTACATTAAAACTTAAGTCATTTTATCGCACTACGAATTGTATGTCAAGTAATATTACACACAATATGTTGCGCTTTGTTGGAATCTCAGTTTTGAGTATTCAAAAAAGAAGGGAGACGATTAACTGAAGGTGGTATGATTGTCAAACATTTTTTCTGAAATGCTTGCAATCTGACTCTTTTCATTTATGAATTGAATTTAAGGCACATCATTTTGTTATTATAAGGTGTTATCCCACATCATGCCTGATAAGTGAGTGGTCTATTTAAAATATTTCTGAGGGTTGGCTATGGCATAACTCATTAATATATATTTAAATAGTTCTATCCATTCATTAAAGAATAAAAAATATTTCGGAACTTGAATCTGACCTGTCCGAAA
>JAABPS010000330.1 GCA_011391835.1 Desulfobacteraceae bacterium | reverse complement strand
AATTGCTTCTCACGTCTATGCAATTATTGAGCCCCTGTGTGAAGCGGAGGGTATTGAGCTGGTGCATGTTGAGTATCAACGGGAAGCAGGGGGGCGAATTCTTAGAATATATATTGACAGGCCGGGCGGTGTGACACTGAATGACTGTGCCGATATCAGCCGTCAGGCGGGAGACCTTCTTGATATAAGTTTTGAACACGATGTGTCCTATCATCTTGAAGTGTCGTCTCCGGGTTTTGATCGGCCATTAGTGAAACTGAAGGATTTTGAACGGTTTAAAGGGCGGCAGGTAAAAATAAGGACGGAGCAGCCGCTGAACGGGCAAAAGAATTTTAAGGGAACGCTTTTGGGGATTTTCGATGAAGATGTGAATGTATCGGTGGATAATAGAACAGTGAGTATCCCGTTTAAGGAGATAACAAAAGCGCGTCTTGTTCACTCATACTGACTGAAAAGAAAGAATGAAATGAGTGCATTATGTCAGCTATAGAAAAACAGGAAAATTAAGCAGCAAAATAAGATTAACGAAAGTCAATAAACGTTAATTCGATATATCACGGAGAAAGCCGATGTTAATATCAGATATAAAACGTGTTGTTGAGCAGGTAAGTAAGGATAAAGGCATTGATCGTGGCGTTCTAATCAAGGCACTTGAGGAAGCCCTTAAATCTGCTGCCCGTAAAAAATATGGAAGCAAGATTGACATTGAAATTCAATACAATGAAGAAACGGGTGAAATCGAGGTCTTCCAGTTCAAAGATGTTGCGGAAGAGATTACGGAGCCGGATGTGCAAATCAGTCTTGAGGAGGGCCGAAAGCTTGATCCTGACTGCGAAGTTGGCGATAGTTTAGGCACAAAGATGGATACAACCACTTTCGGACGGATTGCAGCACAGTCCGCAAAGCAGGTTATTATTCAAAAAATGAAAGACGCCGAACGGGATGCAGTTTTTTCAAATTTTATTGAAAGAAAAGGCGAAATTATAAACGGAATTGTTCAGCGGATTGATCGCGGGGATATTATCATCAATCTCGGAAGCACAGAAGGAATTATTCATCATCGCGACTTGCTGCCGCGTGAGGCGTATCGGCGTGGTGATCGCATCCGAGCATATATTTCAGATGTCCGTCATGATACACGGGGTCCGCAGATTATTCTTTCACGAACACATCCGGAATTTCTGGTAAGCCTGTTTAAAACAGAAGTGCCGGAAATTAGCGAAGGCATTGTGAAAATTCTGGGAGCATCCCGTGAGCCGGGGATTCGTGCAAAAATTGCCGTATCATCCAATGATTCGGACATTGATCCTGTCGGTGCCTGCGTAGGGATGAAAGGAAGCCGGGTTCAAAATGTTGTTCAGGAGCTTCGGGGCGAAAAAATTGATATTATTCCATGGCACGTTGATCCTGCAAAATTTGTATGCAATGCTTTGGCACCGGCTGAAATATCCAGAGTCATTATCGATGAAGAGAATCAGGCAATGGAAGTGATTGTATCGGACGAATTTCTCTCTATTGCTATTGGAAAGCGGGGTCAAAATGTGCGGCTGGCATCCAAGTTGACCGGATGGCATTTGGATGTGAAAAGCGATGAGCAATATAAAGCTGTCATGAAAAGCGGTTATGAGTCTCTGATGAGCCTTCCAAATGTCGACAAAAGCATGGCAGATGCGTTGTGTGAGAAAGGATTATTTTCTGTTGGAGAAATTAGTACCGCTTCAGTTGAGGATCTCATTCAGGTAAAAGGAATGGATGAGGAAAAGGCTGAAAAACTGATTGAAGCGGCCATTCATATCATTTCTGCAAATAAAACTACTGATCAGACGGTTCGAGATGATGAAGAGGATCGGATACTTCAGAACAATGATGTGGATGAAACCGAACGGGAAGGTGCATTTAAAGAGCATCTAAATGGGGATGATCTTGATGAAAAAGATACGCCTTCAAAGGATTCTGAAGAATAAGAGCATAACCATATACATCGAATAAAAAAGCGCGGAACGAAGAAACTCTAACGTTTTTCAATAAACGGATTTAGGAGGATGGATGGCTAAGATCAGAGTATATGAATTGGCCAGGGATCTTAACCTGACAAATCAGGAACTTGTGGACAGGATGACCGAATTGGGCATCGAGGTAAACAGCCATATGAGTTCTCTGGATGACGAGATGGTTGAGACCATCAAAGCTGGAATTTTTGGCAAAAAGAAAGAAAAGCGTGATGAAGTCCGAATAAAACCAACGGTTATCCGGAGACGCAAGAAAGCTGAAGCCCAGAAATCCGATGAGGATGTGACGGATGAGATGCTTGAAATTTCTGCGGAAGCTGATTTAAAACCTGAAAAGGAAGTGATTATTGAAAAGGCGATTGAAGAGGCTGACACGAAAGAGGAGCGGGCAGAAAAAAACATGTCCGCTCAAAAGATAAAGAAGAAGATTGAATCCACGGACGATAGTGTTCAGAAGGAAAATAAAAAGGATACAGTTGCCGGGAAAGAAGATTTTATAAAATCCAAAAAGGCGGCATTTAAACCAAAGAAAAAGGAAACAGCGGCAAAAATCATTAAGCTGCCGACAGCGGAACCAATTCAGGAAAAGCTGATAAGGGATAAAAAAGTAAAAACAGATAAGGAGCAGATACCCGGATTAGAGGAAGTTGAACTGGAAGTTCCGATACCGCTTCCGGACAAGCCCGACAAAAAAGGGAAGAAGAGAATCTCAAAGATAAAGCCCGATGAATTAGAAAAAGTCGGGAAGGTATTTAAGAAAAAAAGTGGATTCAGGCGAAAAGCGATTATTGAAGGAGATGATCTATATGAAAGAGGAATTCGCGGTAGAAAAAATCGAAAAGCTGGCAAAACCAAAGCTCCGATCGGTCAAAAAACACAAATAACAACCGCTAAGGCGATAAAACGAAGAATTAAAATCGATGATACCATAGTCCTTTCAGAGCTGGCAAAACGGATGGGGATAAAAGCAGGCGAATTAATCCAGTCTTTAATCCCTATGGGAGTTATGGCAACTGTTAACCAAGCATTGGATTTTGATACGGCTGTTTTGGTGGCCACTGAATTTAACTACGAACTGGAAAGGGCTACGTTTGAAGAAGAACTGGTTTTAAAAAAAGAAAAAGATGATCCTGAGAAAATGGTTGAAAGACCTCCTGTTGTTACGATTATGGGCCATGTGGATCATGGAAAGACATCTCTGCTGGATGTTATTCGCAAAACACGAGTGGTGGATGACGAGTACGGGGGCATTACGCAACACATCGGTGCGTATCATGTTTCAACTCCCAAGGGGCAAATTGTATTCCTGGATACACCCGGTCATGAAGCATTTACAGCTATGCGTGCCAGAGGCTCAAAAATAACGGATCTTGTGGTATTGGTTGTTGCTGCTGATGATGGCGTTATGCCGCAGACCACAGAAGCCATTAACCATTCAAAAGCGGCTCGGGTGCCAATCATTGTTGCGATCAACAAGATTGACAAAGAGAATGCTGATCCTGAGCGGGTTAAGAGGGAACTGTCGGACATAGGCCTGGCGCCTGAAGAATGGGGAGGAGATACTATTTTTGTCAATGTTTCGGCCAAAAAAAAACAGGGAATAGATGAGCTTCTTGAGATGATTCTCTTGCAGGCTGAGCTGTTAGAGCTGAAGGCAAACCCGGAGAAACTTGCTGTTGGGCATGTGGTTGAAGCAAAATTAGATGCCGGAAGAGGCCCTGTTGCGACGGTGCTGATTCAGGAAGGAACGTTGCG
>JAABPS010000329.1 GCA_011391835.1 Desulfobacteraceae bacterium | reverse complement strand
CAATATACATATGTTGACGCCTTTTTATGGCATGGAGGCGGAACACCTTGGGAGGGTACTGGAAGTGGATTTCGTGAATTTCAAGCCTTTGTTGATGAAGCAAGGGAAGAAATTACATTTGTTGGATTAAAGGCAAACAAAGAATAAATTGTCAATGACGGTAAAAGGGAATTTCTTTTCGGGAATTATTCTGAAATTTATACCGTGAAAATATAAGCATTTATAAGCGCCAATAGCCCGATCTTCAATGGGGCTATTTTTATTTTGTGGCGGAGAGAGAGGGATTCGAACCCTCGAAGCAGCTTTCACCACTTACTCGCTTAGCAGGCGAGTGCCTTCAGCCAACTCGGCCATCTCTCCGGTTTATTGTGTGGCGGAGGGAGTAGGATTCGAACCCACGGAGCCGTTAAGCTCAACGGTTTTCAAGACCGCCGCCTTCAACCACTCGGCCATCCCTCCAGACGCTATTTAAGATCGTACAATTATCACCGAACAAATTTCAGGTCAATAAAATTATTGGTTAACCATGCATAAAGAGGCATGTTTTCCAATTACTTGCATGAACGGTCAGTTGGTGATAAAGAATGATTATCGAGAGGATCAAAAAAAGCTTTAAAAACGTCTGCCATGACGCCATAACAGATGAGATTCGCACGTCTCATTGATAAGGAGAAACAGATTATGTGTCTTGCAATCCCTTCCAAAATTGTTGGAATTGAAAATGATATAGGAATATTAGAAGTGGATGGAGTAAGGCGAAAGGCGAGTCTTCTTTTTCTTGAAAATCCAAAAATTGGGGAATACGTGATTGTGCATGCTGGATTTGCGATTAATAAAATTGACGAATCGGTGGCAATGGAAACATTGAAGCTTCTGCGCGAGGCCGCCTCAATGGCAGACCAGAGGGATTAAATATTTAGAGCGCTGGTTCAAAACAAACAGCCGGTTTGAGGGCTTCAATGAAAGAAAACTATATTGCGAAAAGGCTGGAAGCAAACGGGATTGTTCAGGGAGTTGGCTTCCGGCCTTTTGTTTATCAGCTGGCAAACAGGTATGGGATAAAAGGAGAAATCGCCAACACATCAGCAGGCGTGTCGCTGCATATTGAAGGGACGAGCAACGATATTGATTTGTTTTGCAGGGATCTCACCGAAAAATGCCCGCCTCTTGCTAAAATTACTGATATGTCGATTCGATCAGTTCCACTTGGGGGATATAAAGATTTTTCCATTGCCAAAAGTAAGGGTCAGCAATTCAGATCCACTCTGATATCGCCAGACGTGGCGGTTTGCGATGATTGCCTTTCTGAGCTGTTCAATCCAGATGACCGTCGTTTTCAATATCCATTTATCAATTGCACCAATTGCGGGCCGCGATATACAATCATCGATGATATTCCGTATGACCGGCTCAATACTTCCATGAAGCATTTTACCATGTGCGAGATGTGTCAATCCGAATATGATAATCCTTCGAATCGGAGATTCCACGCACAGCCAAATGCCTGCAAGGTATGCGGCCCACACGTTACTCTATACGATGCCAGAAAAAATGTGATTGAAGCGGTTGATCCGGTCAAAGGGACGACAGTGCTGTTAAAAAAGGGGTATAGTGTTGCCATTAAGGGGCTGGGAGGCTTTCATCTGGCTGTTGATGCCGAAAATGGTGACGCGGTTTGCAGGCTCAGAGAGCGAAAGCATCGTGAGGAGAAACCTTTTGCAGTTATGTCCTACAGCATAGGGCGCGTAGAAGAATATGCCGATGTTTCATCAGAAGAAAAAACATTGCTGACGTCATTCCAGCGGCCTATCGTACTTCTAAAAAAAAGGGAGCCGAATCAGCTATCAAAAGATGTAGCTCCAAGGAATCGGTATTTCGGCGTCATGCTTCCATACACACCGCTTCATTACCTTCTGCTTCAGCATGATTTTCTCGCGCTTGTGATGACAAGCGGTAATTGCATCGAAGAACCGATTGCTATTGATAATGATGAGGCCTTTGAAAGGCTATCAGATATTGCGGATTATTTTTTGATGCACAACAGGGATATATACCTTCGAAGTGATGATTCCGTTGAACGAATAGCCGCTGGATCAAAACGATATATCCGCCGGTCGAGAGGGTATGTCCCAATTCCTGTTTTTTTAAAGCAAGAGGTTCCGCAGTTGCTCGCGTGCGGCGCTGAGCTTAAAAATACGATTTGTCTGACAAAAGGGAAAAACGCTTTTTTAAGTCAGCATATAGGAGATCTGGAAAATCTTGAGACATATTCTTTTTTTAAAATGACCATTGAACATATGGAGCGAATTTTGGATATTGACCCTGTTGCAGTAGCATGTGATTTTCATCCTGACTATTTGAGCACACACTACGCACAGACGCTTTCAGGTATTCCCATTATCCAGGTTCAGCATCATCATGCTCATATTGTCAGTTGTATGGCAGAGAATCAGATAGATGGCCCGGTTATCGGATTATCGTTTGATGGAACCGGATATGGCACAGATGGATGCATCTGGGGGGGTGAAATACTTATTGCTGAAACTGGAAATTTTTCCCGCGCAGCCGCTCTTTCCTATATCCCCATGCCGGGTGCTGCAGCAGCGATACGAGAGCCCTGGCGAATGATGCTCAGTTATTTATACGATGCGTATGGAGAGGCGTTTATTGATCTGAATATTCCTTCGGTCCATGAAATAAGTGTGAAAAAGAGAAATGTCATTGTGGATATGATTTTGAAAAAAATAAACTCACCACTTACGTCCAGCCTTGGCCGTTTTTTTGATGGTGTTGCAGCGCTTTTGGGAATAAGAAGCCGTGTGAGTTTTGAAGGACAGGCAGCCATCGAGCTGGAAATGCTGGCTGAGGATATGTCCTCTGATGTTTATGATTATGAGTGGGCTGAGGAAGATATGCTCAGGGTGCTGACAGCGCCAATTATAAAAGGGATTGTTCGCGATGTGGGGAAGGGGATACCATCTGCTGTTATAAGCAGTAAATTTCACATGACGCTTATACGGCTTTTTAGCGATCTTTGCTGGGTGTTGAGAGAAAAAACCGGTTTAGACCGCGTGGTGATGAGCGGTGGAGTATTTCAAAATTCACTACTGCTTGACGGGCTAAAAACATCACTTGAAAAGAATCGATTTCAGGTCTTTACGCATTCCCAGGTTCCTGCTAATGATGGAGGCATAGCGTTAGGCCAGGCTTTGGCTGCTGCAGCAATGATGCAATAGGGCAGAACATTTTGAGGGAGGGGCTGTTTAAAACAGGGGGATGAGAAGGATTTAATTAGAATGGCAATTAAACACTTAGAAGAATATAGGAGTCCTGAAATTGCGAAAAGTATTGCCCAAAAGATAATGGCATTGAGCCGGAAAAACATACAGTTGATGGAAGTCTGCGGGACTCATACTGTGTCTCTTTTCAGAAGCGGGATCCGGTCGCTTTTGCCCGATACAATTACCCTGATTTCAGGGCCCGGCTGTCCGGTTTGTGTGACTTCGCAGAAAGAAATTGACGCCTTTATTGAGCTGGCAAAAGCGGATGATGTTATGTTAGCGACATTCGGTGACCTCGTAAGGGTTCCAGGGACGCGATCATCGTTGCAGAAAGAACGGGCTGCAGGCAGGGATGTGCGGATAGTTTATTCGACATCTGACGCGCTTGAACTTGCAAAAAAACATCCAGACAAAAAGATTGTTTTCTTAGGGGTTGGTTTTGAAACAACAGCGCCAACGATAGCAGCATCGATTCTATCAGCAAAG
>JAABPS010000328.1 GCA_011391835.1 Desulfobacteraceae bacterium | reverse complement strand
GGTATTTGAAGAAGAATGCGTGTTAAAGGCTCTTGAATGGGCAGAAGGGAACCGGAAAAAAGCAGCGCGCAAACTGGGAATTCATCGAAATACACTGCTAAATAAGATGAATTCATTTAGGTTTAAGATTGAGTAGATTGATAAATGGGTTATAAAATGAACAGGTTAAAGTAACAGCTCACATCCAATAAATATAATCTATAGCAGGGCCTAATATTTTTATTGACATGTTGAAGTAAATAATGATTTAAGTACAATACGATAAAGCCAAATCCCGAGTGATCGGGAGACGGAAAGCCACGGATCTTAAAAAGCGTCAAAAGACAGCCGGGTTGCCTGATGAAGGGTGCCCGGCTTTTTATTTGGGCTTCCTTCAACAATAAAAATGACAAAGCCAAATCCCGAGTGATCGGGAGACGGAAAGCCACGGATCTTTATGCGGTTTTAAAAGACAGCCGGGTTGCCTATAACGAGGTGATTCGGCTGTGTTGTTTACAGCGGATTGCTTCCATAGGGTTGATGAAATCTTAGCATCAAGGTGATCTATGAAAAAGCCGCTGTTTTTTTTAATTATCAGTTTTATGTTATTTTCATTTGCTACGATTGGCGCACATGCCAATGAAAAGATCATACGAGTCAACAAATCGTGTGAATCACTGCCCGGCCTGACAATGACCCAAATCACCATGACATCTGAAAACACGCTTATTGATTTCGTATGGGAAAATACTGACGAAGATCGGGCAATTAGCATTTATCCTCCGGAGGATAAATCTGCATTTGTTATAAAAGATAAGCGGACAGCAAAAATATATAAGCTTCGCAGCGTAGAAGGCATTGCCATCTATCCGAATAAAGCCAGCATCAAAGAGGGTGAAACAAAAAAATTCACGCTGGTATTTGATAAAATGCCTTATCCGTATGTAAGCGCAATTGAAGATGCCATAGAATTGATCATTTCTGCAGAGTACCAATAATTCATTCGTTCATTATATACCATTAAACAAAAAAAAGATCGCAAAGGAAGAAGCGATCTTTTTTTATTGAACACCCGATAGAGTGTAGTCAATTCTTTTGGGTTATCGTTTATGGTATATTGCAACACCAGATCCGACATATATTTATATTCTGTTACAGGCGCAAATCCTGTGTCTTATACCTGCGATGCAAACGGCAATATCACAGGCATGGGAAGCAGGGTGCTTACGTACAATCAGAACAACCGGTTGATTAAAGTTGAAGAGAATGGTAGTGTTTTAGGCGAATATATCTATAATGGCCTTGGCCAGAGGGCAGTCAAGCAGGTCGGAGCCAATACGATTTATTTTATCTATGATTTTGACGGCAACTTGATTGCCGAAGCTGCTTTGGATGGATCGATTACTGTATCGTATCTTTACATGGGGCAAAATCGAATGGCTCGTGTGAATTCAAGTGGAAGCTTCTTGTACTATTTAAATGACAGCCTCGGAACTCCCCAGATGCTGACCGATGAAACCAATACAGTCGTATGGGAAGGACTGTACAAGCCATTTGGCGAAGCAGACGTAAATCCCAATTCTACAATCACAAATAACTTCCGGTTTCCGGGGCAGTATTATGATGAAGAAACCGGCCTGCATTATAACTACCATCGCTACTATGATCCGAAGAAGGGGAGATATCTTACGCCTGATCCGATTGGGTTGGATGGAGGGATTAATCCCTTTGCTTATACTGAAAATAACCCAATAAACTATATAGACCATGATGGTAAATTTATTGGTAAGGTATGGGGAGCTATCAAATGTGGATATTATGGCAAGAAAGTCCAAGAATATCTTGATCAGTGTGGAAAAGAGCTGGACGATTTGCGCGAATATTATAGGACTAAGAAAAACAAGCAACCTTGGGAAGTCTATCAGGCCGAAATTCAATTTATGCAGAAGTACGACAGCGGTTATCTATCGGAAGCTATGACAAAATGTGCAGTTATGAAAAGTAAAGGCAAAGATAGAGACTTAATGCTCAAATGGCTCAAATGCTGTACACAGTTAGCTTGGACTCCTCCATCTCTTCCTAAAAGATGATAAAGATATACTGTTTTTGATAACGAAATTTAAAAATTGGTGACTTAAAAATGAAAAAATTTGTATTAGCACTCATTATCTTCATCTCTGGAATACTTATTGGTTTCTGCTCATATTATTTGATGACCAATTCCTACGGTTTAGGTTCAAATCAAATTAAATCAATAACGGATATTGCTGACTTAGAAATCTTATCAAATAGAATTTTTGCAACTGGGGATTACAAATCTTCTATTATCATGTTAAATCATCTAATAAATAAAATAGAATTGATTGAAAAATCCTTAAATGATAGTGAGTATCGCAATTTAAGAATAGACAAAGGTCTTGCCCATTATCGGTTGCATACTCTTTACAAAAAAGAAGGCAATGAGGATCAAGCGAATAAAGAGTATTCAAATGCTGTGAGATTACTAAGCAAAGAGCATGGTAATTTAAAAGAAGATGATTTTAAAAATTTATTTGAAGAATTAAACAAGTTATCATTGAAAAAACCTTAAAGACATAAAAACATAATTTAAAAAGAACAGAGCGGTTAAGTTTTTTCTTAGCCGCTTTTTTAATTTAACGGGATTAAATCAGATTAGACCAAAATAGAGGGGTCAGGTCTTCATTCTTGACACATCTTGCAATTTAGAGGGCCATAGGATGCGCTGACGAAGGAGGCGCATCATCTTCACACATTATACGATCGTCATCACCCGGCTTGCAGACTGTGTCACAATTAAGAAAATTGCTGTTTTCTGTAAATTTGTGTGTTTTGTTATTTCGGGCTTTGACCTGGAATCTATTAAAATAGATGCCTGGATCCCGGATCAAGTCCGGGATGACACGAAGGAAAATTAACGATTTTTCTATTACGACACAGTCTCTGAACCGGGATATGACAATAGGTAGGAGGGGATTGCCACGTCGTCCGCCGAGGCGGACTCCTCGCAATGACAAAAAGACGTTCAGTATAATTGCTGGGTTGCGCTGTGCTTAACCCAGTCTACTCAATTGATCTGTATATACGGGTTCGGCCTCTTTCCTTTAGTTGCCTCTAAATTAAAAACCACATAGCATATTTACGATCCTGTTGTTTTACCGCAGCATATTTTCTTGATTATTTTGATCTGCAATTATATGATAATCATAAACCATTTTGAAAGGAGGCCGGAAATGAAAAGAATCCTTTTCTTTATTTCCATCATATGCATATCCCTTACATTCATTGCCTGCGGAAGTTCATATATTGGAAAGATAGTCAAAAAAGACATGACGCGGGCGATTCAAACACCTGGCGGGAAAAACCATAAATATACATTAAATCATCTTATTGTGGACTATGATTATACGATCTATCCTGAACAGCAAAAGATCATTTTGCGCGGGAAGGTGGATGATCGCCAGCAGGACGCGCAAGCTCACTTCGTGCAGGATGCAGGCTGGACTCTGGAGGAAGCATATTTAGATATATACTTTCTGAATGCAGACAGAAAAACCGTTGATTTCTGCCGCAAATCCTTCCCGCTGGGTCATTTTGCTTTCCCGTATCCGTTTGAAGCAACGTGCAGTTATAACTCTTTATATAAATATGCTGCACTCGCCTATAAATATAAATATGCTAAATATCCATCCGGTGGTAAGGTTGAAAAAATTTATGAACATGTCTTAGATATTGAATAGCACGTCCACCGGCAATAAACTAATTTTCTCT
>JAABPS010000327.1 GCA_011391835.1 Desulfobacteraceae bacterium | reverse complement strand
AGCGCTTCAGCGTTTGCGAAAGGCGACGTACAACTCGGTATGTTAGACTCACAACAGCTCTTTAGCGAGTTCTCCAACATGTCAGCCGATTTCAAAGATGTTATTAAAAGCCTTGATAAGAGACTAAAGCTCATAACAAACAAAGCGTCTGATTTTTATCATGGCAAGACACATCTTGATGAGATAATAAGCGGGAAACCCGTCATTAAGCAGGGCGATACCGAAAGCCGGTTATTTTCAATTGCTAAAGGAAAAGTTTCTATTGTTCGGGAATTTGAAAAAATTTTCATCCCGCTGGTTGATTTGAGCGAACGTGACTTTATCGGCCATGTTCCGTTTTTTGATGCAGGGCATGAGCCATATTCCGCATCGGTTTTTGCTTCAAAAGATTTTAAAATCAGCAAAATTGATACTACCAGTTTGCATCGCGAATTTAATTCCCTTTCACAGTCGTTTAAAAATTTAATTGAAAATGTTGCGACATGCGTTACTGCAACGACGATGGTTGCGTGTGAGTTGTATAAAAAAAATCAAAAGACCGATAACAAAAAAAGCAAGAAAACACTTTAAACAACTGGGCATAGATTATGACAGCAAAAAACAAAAGAGCGAAGAATAGAGTTTCTACAAAAAATCTCATATCCTATGTTTGCACAGATGAAAGTAATGCGATTGTTGAAACTGGTATGGGTCGAACGTTAAATGTATCCGAATCCGGTATCATGCTTGAAACTCACAGTCATATAGATGTGAATCTGACCATACTCCTTTCCTTGGGGCTTGAAGAAAATCTTATTGATATTAAAGGAAAAGTTATTCACTCAACGTCAGATAATAAAGGCAAATATACTACAGGAATACAATTTATTGAATTGGAAGAAACTGCCCGGATGCAATTGAATAAATTCATCGAAGCATTTAAGTCATCCTGATTTCCTGTCTTTTTTATTTCTAATAGTTAAACTATACTCAATAACTAAATAATTTTATGAATACTGCTGTATTTAATACTGATTTTAAAAATTTAAAACTCTATAAAAAAGGGAAGGTCAGAGACATGTACGATCTGGGGGATGCGCTTTTAATGGTTGCTTCAGATCGTATTTCCGCATTTGATGTTGTTCTGCCGGATCCTGTTCCAGACAAAGGGAAGATTCTTACGAAAATATCCCTCTTCTGGTTTGATGTCATGTCGCCTTTATTGGAGAATCATGTCATTTCAGGAAATGTGGATGACTATCCTGAATCATGCAGACCATACAAAGAAATTCTTAAAGATAGAAGCATCCTGATTAAAAAAGCAGATCCGCTTCCAATTGAATGCGTCGTAAGAGGATATCTATCCGGATCAGGCTGGACATCCTATCTTCAAAACAGAAGTATTTGCGGTATTCAGCTTCCAGAGGGAATGAAGGAATCTGACCGCATCAATAAACCGATATTTACGCCTTCCACAAAAGAAGAGATAGGCCAGCACGATATAAATATTGATTTCAATGAAACAGTCAAACGAGTGGGCAAATCAACAGCCGAAAAGTTAAAAACATTGAGTCTGGATATTTATCAAAAAGGATGCCAGCTTGCAGATGAAAAAGGTATTATCATTGCGGATACCAAATTTGAATTCGGAAAACTGGAAGATAAAATTATTCTTATTGATGAAGTGTTAACCCCGGATTCTTCACGATTTTGGCCAAAAGACGAATATATCCCAGGCAAACCACAAAAAAGTTTTGATAAACAATATGTTAGAGACTATTTAATTTCCATCAACTGGGATAAGAAACCGCCCGCTCCTTCACTTCCGGATGAGGTTATTGCCAATACAAGAGAAAAATATCTTGAAGCGTTAAATAAGCTTACCGGAATCGACCATGTATTTTAAGGAAGAAAAAGTCCGCCTGAATCAGATTGACCCGCAGGATCACACCTATTGTATTTCAACTGAGAAATCTAATGACGCACTGGTTAACTCAATAAAGTTAATAGGCCTTCTCCATCCTCCAATGCTGATAAAGAGAAAATCTTCTTATAGTATTGTCAGCGGGTTCCGAAGAATTTCTGCATTAGACGCTTTAAACTTCATGGATATAAACGCATGGATTATCAACGAACCTGATGAAAAACTTGAAATTATTAAAATAGCCATTTCTGAAAATTCGATGCAGCGGCCACTCAATATCGTGGAAAAAGCACGGTCACTAAAATTGCTGTCAACCTGTATGGATAATGAAGATGCGCTAATCGATGTGGCAGCATCGGCTGGCGTGGCATGCGACAGGGAATGGCTGTTTAAATTGCTCAAGGTCTGCGATCTCCAGGATCGCGTCCTCGAAGGTTTAATTCATGGATATATATCGCTGCCTGTTGCACTTGATTTAGATAATTTTGATCAGCAGACCATCAGTCGGTTTGTAGAAGTTTTTACTATTCTTCAGTTAAGCCTGAACAGGCAAAGAGAACTTATTTCTCTTGTTACCGAAATATCCAGACGCGATATGACTTCCCCTGATCAAATAATGGGAGATGGTTATTTTATGGAAGTACTGCATGATGAGGCGCTGGACGGGAAAGAAAAGGCAAAAAAAATATTAACGTATTTAAAGCAAATCCGGTTTCCGGAAATTTCAAAAGCTGAAGAACGTTTTGCGCGAAATGCGAAATATCTCAAGTTAGGGAAGGGGATTAAACTCATCCCGCCAAGCAATTTTGAAGGGGTTGACTATACATTTCAATTATCCTTTAAAAATGTAAAGGAAGCAGAAGCAAGAAAATCACATCTTGACCGAATAACGAAACTACCTGAATTCATTAAAATATTTGATAGATAGATACAAGTTGTCTTTTTGGAATACTTCATGACTCCCCAGCCCGAACTCTTTATTGATCACCATGTAGCAAGCCATCCGGATGTTCTATCCATCATAGATAATCTGAATATCCCATTTTCGATTGTAAAAAATCATACAGATCTTTTTGATTATATCCGGTCTGCGGATGATCCATATCAAAAGGCAAAGAATGTTTTATTTCTCACACAAAACAAAGGCTCGTTTATTAAAAAATGCCCGGGCACCCGTTCATATATATGCTGTGGTTATACCATTCTAAATATCGGCACGTATTGCACCATGGATTGCGTGTACTGTATCCTGCAATCCTATTTCCATCCGCCTGTACTTCAATATTTTATTAATCATGACGACATGATGCATGAGCTGGATTCCCTTTTTGCCACAAAGCGGACATATCGCATAGGAACCGGTGAGTTTACGGACAGCATGATATGGGATAATTGGACAGAGCTTTCAAAGAAACTGGTGCTCACGTTTGCATCACAATCATATTCTCTTTTGGAATTGAAAACAAAATCATCACATATTGAAAAGTTAAAGTCTCTTTCCCATAATAAAAAAACAGTTGTTTCCTGGTCTGTGAATACGGAACGCATTATCCATACACAGGAAAACAATACTGCTTCGCTTCAGGCGCGGTTAAATGCTGCAAAGCAATGTGAATCATGGGGATACCCCATTGGATTTCACTTTGATCCAATGATTTTGTATGATGGATGTGAAGATGATTATGAAAAAGTGGTTGAATCTATTTTTTCCACAATCTCTGCGGATCATATCATTTGGATAAGTCTTGGTGCATTTCGTTTCATGCCATCACTTAAGCCTATCATCCAGCAACGATTTCCTGACTCAAACATCATTTACGGAGAGTTCATACAGGGACTTGATAATAAAATGAGGTATTTTAAGCCCTTACG
>JAABPS010000326.1 GCA_011391835.1 Desulfobacteraceae bacterium | reverse complement strand
AGAATCTACAGAAACCCATGAGGTTCACATGGAGCTGATGGACATGATGAAGCAGATCATTGTTTACTCTTCCAATATCGCTAAAACATTTGTAAATAAAATCGCAAAATAATCTCTGCCTCATAACCCCTTAAATTCCATTGATCTTGCTGTTCACGGATGATAAAAAATCTTTCAAATAGATGATAGTTAAAGGTTTTATTAAAGCCTGAATGAAAAAGCCAGATTCCCGCAAGATGGGGAATTCGGAAGGCTGCGGATTTCACGATAGAGACCTTAGATAAAATTAGCGCCCAAAGGTCATCGAAAAACAGCCGGGCTGCTATCAGGCACTCTGAATTACAAAAAGTTAGGGAAATGAGCAAGGAAAGCTGAAGACAAATTAAATCTGTTAATAATGAAGACTCCTATGCTTTGCCGTTTACTTTACAAGTAAGTTTAGATAGGAAAAGACATCCCGAAGATCCTTTGGTCAGGACTCTCTTAACGACAATTTTTTGCCTTCCTCATAGAAAAAGTCCATCGTTTTATAAAAAGGAGAATCGACTGTAAACCAATGCTCTTGTTCGACATACTTAAACTCAGCAAATTCTTTTTCGCATATAGCCCGAAAATGGTTTTCATAAAAAGATATAAATTCTCTGAAGTCATAATATGATTTTAAAATAAAATCTTTTAGCGATGGGAACCATTCTTTCTTCATTAGATAACCACTAACTTTTTTGAATTTAGGGTCCTGACTTTGAAAACCATATTCAAACCATAACCAACCACTACCATGAATAAGAGAATTCCTCATTTCATTTATATTCTCGAACCAACTCATATCGTTTTTCATATGTGAAGCCAACACATGATCTATTTCATTTTTATTCAAATAAACGCATCTAATTTGTGCAAAGCTTTTAAAACGATTAATCAATATACCAGGATTCTTGGGAACCAGTTGTTTATGTTTTTCCATATCAGTATAGAAGAAAGGCATAAATACAGCCAACTGATCCATTAAGACCTGTAAGAACACGATATAATATTCAGTTAATATGGAAATCCTCAGTTCATTATTTTCCGTTTTTCGATTGTATGTTTCATCCTCAAATGTAATTCCAAATTCTCGTCTCATTGATTGTAATATTTCTGTTAGACGAAAAACATAGTATTCACCAAATGCTTTAGAATATCCTGACAGACGTGTTCGTAAATATTCGATATTATAATCTGAAAAATATTTTGATAAAGGCACATCAAAATAAGCTTGCATTAGAAGAAATAATGGTCGGTGTCTGATCGTTTCTCCCATCTTTTATTCCCAGAAGCGCATCATCTATCTGTATTGACGGAATAGACGCACGGGACATCCTATAATTCCTCCGTCAAGTAAAATTTAAAGAATAATTTAATTCAATAAATACATAATGATATCAACTTGCTCATTTAAAAGACGCACGTATCCTTATATCATTTTGATATATTTTTGGCAATTTTCTCACTCGTTCGAACCCTGCTTCTGATCGTAACGTATATCCGGCCTTACTGTTAAACAGCAGAGCCTTTGATTCCTGTCTAAAATAATAATTGCTGGATACCCCGGATAAGAGGCTGTGTCACAATTAAGAAAATTTCTGTTTTCTGTAAATTTGTGTGTTTTGTCATTTCGGGCTTTGACCTGGAATCTATTAAAATTACATATAGATAGATGCCTGGATCCCGGATCAAGAGACTGCGGCGCAATCCTTGTTTGTCATTGCGAATGCACGACAGTGCATGTGGCAATCTATATATTATCAAAAGCTTATGAGATTGCTTCGTCCGCCGCAGGCGGACTCGCAAAGACATTGCGACACGGTCTACAAGTCCGGGATGACACGAAGGAAAATTAACGATTTTTCTATTACGACACAGCCTCTCGTCCGGGTGATTCAGGCCTGCATGGAACCGGTTTAAAAAATTAACAATAATCAAGCAGCATAGGAAGATATAGGCTCTTTGGAAGAGTTTTTCGTGTGAATAATTGAACCCCCGCATAAATAGCGGTGGGTTGTGATGAAAATTTATAGGTTTAAGATTAAAGATCGAATATTGGATTATATAAAGCGATATATAGTTACATCATCTGGAAATAGCATTTGGCTGATTTTGGGGATCAATAAGACACCCCACGTATTTTTCAGGGGGTGTCTAAATTTTTTGTAACGATAAACTGAATTTTTCTTGATAAAGCTGTTTATTAATGTATATTGCGTTAATATAATTATTTATTTTTACGGAAATATTTACCATGGATTTCTGGCGCATTCCGCTTGACACAGATGAAATTGAGGTTTCACGGGGGCTTGTTACTGTGATTGAAGACAGGTGTAAAGGGTGCGGGTATTGCATTGAATACTGTCCAAAACAAGTTCTGGAATTTTCGAAGGAATTCAATAAGAAAGGATACCATCCACCCTCAGTTGTCAAGCCGGATGACTGCGTGAACTGCCATTATTGTGAGATTATATGTCCGGAGTTTGCCATATACTCAGTAGAAGCCCCGGTGAATATATAAAACGTAATAACCCCCTATAATAGATTGTTATGAGCGCTACTGTACTTACCGGAGAACATTATCTGACTGGCGATGTCGCCTGTGCTGAAGGCGCACTTGCGGCAGGGTGCAGGTTTTTTGGGGGATATCCAATAACCCCTGCAACGGAAATCGCCGAACATATGTCAGAACGGCTTCCTGAAGTGAACGGAACATTTATTCAGATGGAAGATGAAATAGCCGCCATGGCATCTGTTCTTGGAGCTTCATGGGCAGGTGTCAAGAGCATGACAGCGACATCCGGTCCAGGATTTAGCCTCATGATGGAAAATATCGGCCTGGGGATTTGCACAGAGACACCCTGTGTTGTGGTAAATGTTCAGCGGGCGGGTCCGTCCACGGGTCTGCCCACTCAGGGCGCTCAAGGAGATATGATGCAGGCCCGATGGGGATCTCACGGCGATTATGAAATCATCGCGCTTGCACCCGCTTCACCTCAGGAGATTTTTTATCAGACGATTCTGGCATTTAATCTCAGCGAAAAATATCGTATCCCGGTTCTTCTCATGACCGATGAAATTGTCGGACACATGAGCGAGAAGGTCATCATTCCAAAGGCAAAAGATATTAAACTCATATCCAGAACCGCGCCCAAGGGGAAAAAAGATCATTTTATGCCATTTAAGCCAGGCCCCAACGGAGTGGCGCCCATGCCTGCTGCGGGTGATGGGTATCATGTTCATATTACCGGTCTTACCCATGATGAAAAGGGATATCCGGTGATGACAGTTGAAGCGCAGGATGAAATGATGGCACGCATTACCGGAAAGATTCGGAAGAATCTTGATGATATTATTCGAACTGAGCCGTATCGGCTCGATGATGCGGAGATTGTCATCATATCTTACGGCGTCTCTTCACGAACCAGCATGGCTGCAGTTGATGAAGCGCGTGAAATCGGAATCAAGGCAGGGCTGTTGCGCCTGATTACGATCTGGCCCTTTCCTGAAGAACAGATTCGAAAGCTTGCGGACCGCGCCAAAGGCTTTGTGACTGTGGAAATCAATCTCGGACAGATCCACCATGAAGTAGAACGCTGTGTCGGCAGAAAGGCTCCAGCCTATCTTGTGGGGCATCCTGGCGGTACCATCATTTCTCCTGAACGGGTATTAGACGTTTTAAAGGAGGCGTTTTGACGCATTCAGACCTACGCAAAAAAAATGAAAAACAGCCTGCCCACCCGCTGGATGATCTGCTGCGTACCGATCGCATTCCTCATATCTGGTG
>JAABPS010000325.1 GCA_011391835.1 Desulfobacteraceae bacterium | reverse complement strand
ACTCATACCCCTTGTTAAATCCCAGGAGACTCACCAGCACCCATGCCGCCAGGGCAATACCGATGATGGTCAGACCGCTTCTGGATTTTTTCCGAAGCAGATTTTTATATGCCACATTGAATATCTTGATCATTTTTTGCCTCCTCCATCCGGTTGATGATAGGGAAGATATTTGTTGCCCAGAATAAATTCATCCACAAGGATGAGATTTTTCTTGGTTCCCCGAAGCGCCGCCCTGAAATCGGATTCAGCCGCCGACACAGGGTTTTTGATTTTCTCCACAGGGCTGGATCTGTTTGTTTTTCCTGTCCGAACGTCGTAGGTGTAAAAATCCTTCAATGTCAGTCCGATAAACTGTGCGCCGAACTTCGGATCGCGAAGTTCCTTTCCATATTTGGAAGTCAATTTTTGAAAGTAAAAGTTTTTGATAACCCCCTCAAGATTCAGAACGACAAAGACCTGGATGCCGCCGTACTGGCCTTTCTGATTCACTCCATGAATATATCCGATCTTCTCCTTGCCCTTGAAAATTTCATACAGAGTGTACGGAACATCAATGGTCTCAAAAAGCCCCTGGAACTTATCCCCCAGCCGGCCTTCAATCTGGGCAAAGAGAGCTGGTCCGCCTTTTTGATCAATCGCCAAATAATTTGTTTTGTAACCAGTAGAACCCGGAAAGAGCCGGGCCACATCCCTGTCAGGATCATTAAGATCGCATCCTACGGCTGCAAAAAGCAGTTTTGCCGGAATCAGGATAATGGCCACAGACAAACATATAAAAGCAAATTTTTTCATCATGGTCTCTCCCGCCATCATAATAATTTATAGTACCAGTAAATCTGAAAAACGACTCTACTGTCATACATCGCCCCGTCATACGTGTACATTCCTCTGAGCGTGATATCAGACGTCAACTTGTAGGAGACTCCTGCGGAGACTTCATACAGCCACTCCTCCCCGCTCTTCCAGTAAACAGGCTGGGCTTCCAGTTTCAGACGGTCTTCATCAAGAAGGTTGATGCCAATCCGCCACAGGAAGGCATAGGTGTCTTCTTCCATTTTTTCGCCCGCCGCTGCTTCAAACCGGTTTTCGATGTTGTTCCAGAAATAGGCAACATCTACTCCTGCAAGAAATGTCTGATTCGGCTCAGGCATGATCCGTTCATATCCCATGGTTTCCATAGGCTTCCCATAAGCAACAGAAACGCCTGTCGTGTAATTATCCCGGCTCAGCACACCATAAGAAGCACGGGCACTGATCAGATAGTTCCCGTCAATGTCAAGAGGCATCCCTGTTCCAGTACTATAGGAAAGTGAAATATTCCCCCAGTCAAAATCCCGGACAGCCCCAACGCCCCAGTCCCGGTCATAGCCGTATCCGTACATGGCCAGCGGCTGCAAAAGGAGCGCATGGCTATCCAAATAAGATGCCAGCCCAAAGGCAATTCGGTTGTGCCCGGCCCAGAGATCGGCAACTCCTGCTTTGTACTTGAAAAAGGCATTATAGAGCTGAACCTGGAACTGCTCTTCACCTGTTTCTCGGTACGCCTCGTTGTAAGCAAGACGCATCTGAATAGCCAACGACCCCCAGTCGCCTGTTTCACTTGAGAATCGCTGCAGGTAGTCAAATCCCACGCTGGGTTTCTGCATCACATCCACAGGATTCATGGAGTAATAAATCGCTTCATCTTTTTCCGTTGAGTAACCCCCAACCCCCTGTGATTCCAGATAGAGCAAATAACTCCTGCTGAAGGCAGGGTTTACGGAAACAAGCAAAATTGCAATAACGGCTGCACCGATCTTAGACATTAAACATCACTCTCCCTGTATAAACAGGTTTCTTGTCTTTGAAAAAATTTAAAACAACTTCCCATTCTCCGGGCATCACGACGTTTACAGGAAGCAAATAGTCGCCCTTTTTATTCAACCTGAAAAGCTGCTCGCCCGTACTGTGAGCCCCCCTCATGGACGGCATATCCGCACTCCCGGTGATCTCCAGCGAACTCTCCTGCTTGCCGGCTTTGGAAAAAACCTGAACCTTCATGATGATGGTGCCCATCTGCGGTTTTTTGTCAAACCGATAGTTAAAATAATACGCATCCCCAATCCAGTACTTTCGTCCTTCTGTGAGCACCGGAACCGCGCTGGTATCATCCCCCAGAGCCCCTGCTTTACAACACGTTGCAAAAATAGGGCTTTTTTGAGAAAGGAAGCTGAAAACAGCCAGTGAAGCAATCGCAATAATAATCAGTATCTTGCTTATTTTGCCAGCCATATTTGTATCCTCTAAAGTAAACGAAATAAAAAAATTAATGATCAATATCCCCTTACCGAAATACTACATAGTGGTAGTAACATAAGCTCAGTGAGGGTGAATGTCAATATTTTTTCATGGAACGCCCTGGGTAGACAGATGGAATCATTTGAACGCTGCAGCTTTTTGCTTGGCGTACCCTTGACTAAGCAGAATGCCTATGTTACGAATGCAAACTTTTTGTTCGGACAGACGTGGTTTCCCTGCCGCTGACAAATCGGATAACCCGTTGAAACAGTAACTACATGATTACCGGAGAACGACGTTGATTGATTATCTCATTCCCTTTCTCGAGAAAATTGCCGGTTACGGTTTGACCTGGGGGCCTGCCCTGGTGCTGATATGTATGACAATAGAAAGTTCCTTCATACCATTCCCAAGTGAAATCGTTATGATTCCCGCCGGATTCATGGCTGCAAGAGGAGAATTTTATCCGGGAAGTAATGTGTGGCTTGCATTCACCATCGCCATTGCATGTGGCATTGCAGGTTCATTGCTGGGTGCATATATCAACTATTTTCTTGCCATTAAAGTCGGCAGGCCATTTCTGCACCGCTGGGGCAAATATTTTTTTCTGCCGCCAGAAAAGCTGGATCGAGCAGAAGAAATATTTCGCAAATATGGCGAAATAACTACGTTTGTATGCCGGCTCATCCCCGTCGTGCGACAACTCATTTCCCTCCCTGCCGGAATCGCCCGAATGAACTTTATGCGCTTTACCATTTTCACTGCCGCAGGCGCTGGCATCTGGATCATCATCCTCACAGTACTGGGCTACTGGTTCGGGATAACGACACACGGAATGAGTTACAGTGATCTGGTCCATAAGGGCAAGGCCATGCTGGATGAGCATCTCATTCTGATTCTGAGCGGATGCCTGATATTGATCATCATGTATGTATGGATACATAAAATTATTGAGGGCAGGAAGCTTCCTGAAAAAAAATGAATGTCACGGGTGTATGGTGACCATCACACCTCATCTACTCATATCTCAGCGCTTCTATCGGATTTAACTGCGCTGCCTTGTGTGCAGGCCAAAGACCAAAGCCTAAACCCACCATGATAGAAAAACCTGTGGCGAGGAGAATAGAAAATAGTGTGACGATCGTTTCCCAATCCGCCAGAACCGACAAGAGAACTGCTATTCCTACACCAAAGATAATGCCGATCATCCCTCCGCCAAAGGTCATCACAACAGATTCAATAAGAAATTGAACCATAATATCTTTTCTGCGCGCACCAATGGCCTTGCGTAATCCTATTTCCCGGGTACGCTCCGTTACGGACACCAGCATGATGTTCATGATGCCAATGCCACCTACCAGAAGAGAAATGGCCGCGATGGAACCTAACAACATGCTCATTGTTTTCGTCATTCCTTGAAACGCCTGCTGTATTTCAGCCATATTCCGGATATGAAAAGAATCTTTGTTATCCCCACTAAGACGATGCCGCTTGACGATAAGGTCCTGTATTGATATTTTAACTTCTTCCAT
>JAABPS010000324.1 GCA_011391835.1 Desulfobacteraceae bacterium | reverse complement strand
GATGAATACGGAGATCCTTTACGGGATTCATGCGGTGAATGAATCCATTAAAGCGGGCAGACGAACTGTTTTTGAAATGTATATTAAAAAAGACAACATATCCAAACGCATAGAGGATATTCTGTCCAGGATGAATGATGCAACGGTGAGGATTCAGAGAATAGACGCGCGATTGCTGAAAAAAATTACCGGAACGGACATGCATCAGGGGGTGGCGGCAAAGGTCAGCCCGTATCCGATCGTTGGTATTGAAGAGCTGATGTCTCGAAATAAGAAAAAGGGGAACTCAGGCTTCTTCCTTCTGCTGGACTGTGTGGTGGATCCGCAGAACCTTGGCGCACTCATTCGAACCGCCCTGTGTGCAGGGGTAGAGGGTGTTATCATGACAAAGGACAGATCCGCTCCTCTGACACCGGCTGTTTCAAAGTCATCGGCCGGGGCGCTTGAGCACTGTCTGGTTTCCAGGGTTACCAATCTGTCCATGGCAATGAAGACATTAAAAGAAAACGGCATCTGGATCGCTGGCATGGATAAAGATGCGTCACTTTCTGTTTTTGAAGCGGATTTTACGATGCCGCTGGCCATTATTATTGGCGGTGAAGACAAAGGCATCCGTCCTCTGGTAAAAAAGTCATGCGATTTTTTGATCTCCATTCCCCAGACAGGAAAGATTGATTCGCTCAACGCATCCGCAGCCGGTGCAGTGGTTATGTATGAGGCGTTCCGGCAGAGAAACCGTTTAAACCGTATGGAAGACTCTAAATAGCAGTACCGGATCAGGGAGAGGTTGTTTAACACGTTAACATGGAAAGGAAATATATACGATAGTGGATAAAGGTAAGATACGAAAAAAGAAGGATGGGAGTCTTCACGTACCGGATTGCCCGATCATTCCTTTTATTGAAGGAGACGGCATAGGGCCGGATATCTGGAATGCGTCCCGGCGAGTGATGGATGGCGCTGTTCAGGCCGCTTATAATGGAAAGAGAACGATTGACTGGCTGGAAATATTTGCCGGAGAGAAGGGATTTCGTCACACCGGCGAGTGGCTTCCGGAAAGCACACTACAGACCATACAGGAGCATGTGGTTGCCATTAAGGGCCCGCTCACCACACCTGTTGGAAAAGGAATCAGGAGCCTCAATGTATCCATCCGCCAGAAACTGGACCTTTTTGCGTGTGTCCGTCCTGTAGCGTACATTGATTCCGTACCCAGCCCCATGAAACATCCTGAAAGAGTAAACATGGTTGTGTTCAGAGAAAATACCGAAGATGTGTATGCGGGGATTGAATGGGAGTCCGGAAGCCCGGAAGCGCAAACTGTTATATCTTTTTTACATACAAAAATGGGTGTGGCATTGCCGGATGACGCGGGAATTGGCATTAAACCCATCAGCGCACGAAACACCCAGCGGTTGGTTGCCAGCGCCATATCCTACGCGATTGTGCATGGCTGTCCCAGCGTGACGCTCATGCATAAGGGCAATATCATGAAGTTTACGGAAGGGGCTTTCAGCAAATGGGGATATGAAATTGCAAAAGAGAAGTTCGGAAAGTGCGTTATCACAGAGGATGAACTGCATCGTACATATAACGGTGTACAGCCTGAGGGGAAAGTTGTGATAAAGGACCGCATTGCGGATATGCTGTTTCAACAGGTGCTGCTCCGGCCCGAAGACTACCATGTGATCGCCTCGCCCAATTTAAATGGCGATTATATTTCTGACGCACTGGCCGCACAGGTGGGCGGGCTTGGCATGGCGCCCGGAGCAAATATCGGAGATGACTGTGCGGTGTTTGAAGCAACCCATGGTACGGCGCCCAAATATGCGGGCATGGATAAAATAAACCCAAGCTCATTGATTCTATCCGGCGCCATGATGCTTGACTATATGGGATGGAACGAGGCGGCGTCTATGATCAGAGAGGGAATTAAAAAAACCATCCAGGCAGGCACTGTCACCTATGATCTCGCGCGTCAGATGGAAGGCGCAATAGAAGTAACGTGTTCGGGATTTGCAGAAAATATTATTGAAAAATTCAGCGGATGATATGGCGATATTCTCTCGCGTAGTAAACGCAATTAAGGATGTGGTTTTCCCATCCCGATGTTTTGTCTGCCGGTCGTTTTTCCATCATCCGGTATCGGCAGGAATTCAATCAGAAGCGAAATGCCATGCGGATCATTTTCGTTTTGTTGATTTGATGCCATCGTTTCTGTGCCAGTCATGCCTCAATGATTTTTCCAGGGTGGAACCTCCCATCTGCTCACAATGCGGGATGGTATTTACCAGCAGAGAAGGGGATAACCATGAATGTGGAGAGTGCATCACATCGCCAAAGCATTTCACCATTGCCCGGGCGGCTGGTGTGTATGATCAGTCCCTGATGGCGCTGATTCATCAATTGAAATATAAGGGAAAGATTCAACTTGCTAAGCCGCTTGGCAGGCTTCTTTTTGCTGCCCTGATGCACTTCTGGGATCATGCAGGAATTGATGTGATTGTGCCGGTTCCGCTTCATAAGAAACGGCTTAGAACCAGAGGGTTTAATCAGGCATATCTTTTAATAAAGGACTGGGAAGATATCAGCAGCATGCTTCATCCGGGTCGTGGTTCAGCGTCAATTGAGAAAGATGTATTGATTCGGGAAAAACACACAAAACCGCAAACAGGTCTTAATCGAAAAGAGCGCGTGAAAAATATCCGTAATGCGTTTGCGGTGATACATCCTGAAAAGGTTATGAGGAAGAGGGTGCTTATTGTCGATGATGTGTACACCACCGGGGCTACGACCAATGAGTGCGCACGGGTTCTCATGAAACATGGAGCCATACGGGCAGATGTGCTTACACTGGCACGTGCAATATAAACGGATACGACAGAAAAATGGCGCTGCTGAGCGGGGAGCTGATACGGCCCATTATTGAAATGAATTGAAGAAAAGGTGGAAAAATGAACGGTGATGTTTTAAGCCTGAAGGATCTTTGCGATAAACTTCTGCTGCATAAAAAAAATAATGAACGCATTGTTTTTACAAACGGATGCTTTGATATTCTTCATGTTGGACATGTGCGCTATCTTTTTGAAGCTAAATCCCAGGGTGACATCCTGGTGGTTGGTCTTAACTCCGATGATTCTGTTCGAAAGATAAAAGAAGCGCAGCGCCCGATTATCCGGCAGGATCAGCGGGCAGAGATTCTTGCATCTCTGCGATGTGTTGACTATGTTACAATTTTTAATGAACCTGATCCGCTGGCACTGATTTCCACAATACAGCCGGATGTTCTCGTCAAAGGGGCGGATTGGGAGGAGAAGGATATTATCGGCGCTGATGTTGTTAAAAAGCATGGCGGAAGGGTGGTGCGGGTGGCGGTTGTGCCTGAGATATCGACATCGGATATTATTCAAAAAATAGTCGATAAATACACTTAATCCGGGTTTTGTTGTCATGGTGTTGAATGAAAAAAAAGGTGTTTCATTTTATACATTTCCAAATTTGCATAACCTGCCCGGTGTGGTGCATGGTATTTTTACACGAAATGGCGGCAACAGCACAGGCCCTTTTCAGAGCTTAAACGTCAGCTTCAGCGTGGGGGATGATAAAGAGATTGTTTCGGAAAATCGGCATAGTATTTCACAGGTTTTTGGCGGACGGAATATTGTTTTTACGAAGCAGACCCACGGCACGGATGCCATTCTCTTTAAAGAAGATGAAGAGCCGGTGGCTGGCAGAGATACGGAGACCCCTCCGGCTGGAGATGCGTTGATCTCCAATAGAAAAGAGCTGCTTTTGATGATACAGGTGGCTGACTGTCAGCCGGTAATGATCTATGAC
>JAABPS010000035.1 GCA_011391835.1 Desulfobacteraceae bacterium | reverse complement strand
GGAAATCCCTCTTCTCCGGCAACGCCTCCCAGTGCTTCTATATCAAGGGCATCGCCGATTCCACAACCTGTGCAAATATATACACCATATTTCTTATCCATGGGTTCTACCTCCTCACCAGGGTTTGAATTGCTTTCAGTGCCATGCCCGTAGCATTCTGATTTGCCGAAACCACATCGGATGGTTTATTGGCACATCCTGCAGAAAACATTCCGCCTTTTTCAAAGTCATTTACAATAAAACCATCCTCATTGTATTTCAGATCCACTGGAAGTTTTGAAATAGCTGCGGTGGGCTGCATCCCGGTAGCAAGAACAACCATCCCCACGGTCTGCCTTATTTTTTCACCTGTCACAGCATTTTCCGCAACAACGGTGATATTGCCCTGGTCTTCGGCCACCTCTGCCACTTTTCCCTTGATAAAAAAGATATTTGCATCCTCTTTAACCTTTTTATAAAATTTTTCATATCGTTGCCCAGGAGCTCTTAAATCAATATAAAAAATATAAATCTTTGTGTCAGGATACTGTTCTCTAATATATGTGGCATGCTTTAAAGAAGCCATACAACAGATGTATGAACAATAGGGAAGATGATTTTCATCTCTGGATCCTGCGCACTGAACAAAAGCAATGCTTTCCGGAGCCTTCCCATCTGAAGGCCTTAAAATCTTTCCCTTTGTTGGGCCATTGGGAGATGCATATCTCTCAAGCATCATGTTGGTAATAATATTCGGATGCTGGCCAAAACCAAGATTATCTATCTTTTTTGCATCATAGGGGGTCCAGCCTGTTGCCCAGACAATAGCGCCCACCTTTAGCTGGATTGTCTTTGATTTCTGATTAAGATCAATGGCATTGTATTTACATACCGTTACACATTTTCCGCATTCTGATCCCTTACATGTCTTAGGATCAATGACGTACCGCATTGGAAAAGACATTTCAAAAGGCCTGTAAATTGCCTTTGTTTTATCAAGGCTGAAATTGAATTCGTTCTCTCTTTCAACAGGGCATACGTCTGTACATTCATTGCATGCGGTACAGTTTTCATTGACAAATCGTGGTGTTAACTTAACAGCAACATCGTAGTTTCCGGGAGTTCCATCTACTTTTTCAATTTCTCCCAAGGTCAGAACCTTAACTTTTGGGTTGTCCTTTATCCTTCTGAAATTAATCTCCAGCCCGCAGGTTGGAGGACACAGTTTGGGAAAATATTGATTCAACTGCGCCACCCTTCCGCCCAGGTAAGGGTTTTTTTCAACAAGAAAAACCTCGTACCCCACTTCGGCAGCTTCAATGGCTGTTGTCAATCCGCTGATTCCGCCTCCAACAACCAGTATGCTCCCGCTTTTAGGGGCTGATTTGTTTGCAGTCATGCCGTTCCTCCGTGCATTTTATAGTTATATCTTATTCCGGTTAATATTAATAATATACTTTCTCCCAGATATCCGGATACTGGATGCTGGATGCTGAACAATAAACCACGCCCCATTGGGTCCAGCCACCAGCATCAAGTATCCGGAAAACAGCAGGGTAATAAAAACCTCCAGGTACCGTATGGCACCTGGAGGCATTTCCACTAACATAAGGATATTCCCTTATTAATCTGGAATAATTTTGTGATAGTCTACTTTTTTCAACGTCCACTTGTTTGTAGCTCTGTCATAGCTGGAGTTGGTAAAGCAGAACCAGTTCTTATCATCCTGGCCAGGGTGATCCGCCTGATAATAGAATCCAGGATAACGGGTTTCCTTACGGAACTGGATGTGTCGCAAGTGGGCTTCCACAGTGTAGAGTCGATGGTAAATCTCCCATGCTCTCATCAGTTCGTGAAGGTCACCCGCAGCCATCTTTTCACAGTCTTCACGCATAATCTCAAGAAGTTCAATCACGACCTCAAGATTTTTGCTGCTGGTCATATAGTATGTGGCTGTGCCAGCACCATACTCATGGGTAGCTTTCATCATGCGATACATCATACCGTTGGGTTTAATATAATTCGGGTTGATGTCGTCAGCTGTTGTATAAGGAGCATGTTCAAGATATGTTCTCACCGGTTTATAGACAAGATTTACCAGTTCGTCTTTACTCTGCTTCAATTTCGGTGAAAAACCAGCATTGTCCTTTAAGAATTGTACCATTGATTTGGCGACCATACGCCCTTCCGCATGAGAACCGGAAGAGAATTTATGACCCGAGCATCCAACACCATCGCCGGAAGTAAACAGACCCACCACCGTCGTCATACGGTTATACACTTTGCCGTTCACTTTAATTTTGTATGAATCCGGCACCCAGTCATAGTCAGGACCTGACGTCCAGATACCGCAGCAACCGGAATGTGATCCAAGCAGATACGGTTCGGTGGGCATAACTTCTGAATTTTTCTTTTCAGGTTCACAATTCTGCGCGCACCACAGATTTGCCTGGCCGCAGGTCATATCCAGGAAGTCTTCCCAGGCTTCGGATTCAAGATGTTTCAGCTCTTTCTTGTCCATTGTTTTACCAAGCTCTGCCAGTGCGGAAACTGTATCCATGATAATGGGGCCTCGGCCTTCCTTCATTTCAAACAGCATCAGGTGGTTCCGCAAACAGGTGGGTGTAATGGCGGCTGTTCCATAAGGTGCATACCTTTGAAGCTCTTTTTTCGCCGCATCACTGGCAGCAAAGTTTTCACCAAGACCATTTAAGGTTTTGGCTTTGAACAACAGGAACCAAGCGCCAACAGGTCCATAACCATCTTTGAAACGCGCAGGGGTGAAACGGTTTTCCATCATGGAAAGTTCTGCACCCGCCCTGAGTGCCATTGTATATGTGGATCCAGCATTCCATACAGGATACCATGCACGCCCTTTACCTTCACCGACACTTCGCGGTTGATAAATATTCACCGCACCGCCGCATGCCACCATGGCGGTTTTACATTTGATAATGTAAACTTTGTTTTCACGAACGGAAAAACCAACAGCGCCTGCAATCCGCTTGGGATCGTTGGCATCATTTAACAGCTCTACAATAAAGCAGCGTTCCAGAATATTGGCTTCTCCAAGAGCCAGTTTTGCAGCCTCTGCCACAATTCTCTTATAGGACTCACCATTGATCATGATCTGCCATTTACCGGTGCGGACCGGTTTGGCTCCGGATTTCAGTGTCCCTACAGACTGGCCTTTTTTGCCGTCGAGGTTTTTATTGTCCGCGCTCTTTTTCCAGATGGGCAGCCCCCATTCCTCAAACAGATGGACAGAATCATCCACATGACAGCCCAGATCAAAAATGAGATCTTCACGTACAATTCCCATCAAGTCATTACGTACCATTTTGACATAGTCATCAGGTGTATTCTCCTTGCCAACATAGGTATTTATCGCTGAAAGACCCTGCGCTACAGCGCCGCTTCTCTCTAAAGCAGCTTTGTCGCATAACAATATCTTGGCGTCTGCCGGTGCCCATTTCTTAACCTCAAAAGCAGCACCGCATGCAGCCATACCCCCACCAACGATAAGGATATCAACTTCACGCTCTTCAACTTCAGGGTTTTTTACAGCTTTCAATTCACCCTTAGGTTTATTCGGTAATGCCATATCTCATCCTCCTCAAATATTTAAAATCATTAATTATTAGTTGATTACACATGTTATAAAACACTCTAAGCTGTTGCCTTCGGTCTTGGCAAGTTATACCCATCAGCTTCTTCTGTTGAAAGCAGGCCAGTGCTAAGATCCTTGCCTTTCAAATTGGGATAAGCGTTTGCTTTTCCTTCTGGAGTTGTCCGAATGGGGAACTTAAACCGCTTGATGGTACCGTTTCTGAACTTACATGTCCACATAACATCTTCAGTACCAAGCATCGGCATGATGCTGCTTCCAAGCGGTACAAAATCCGAATAGCCCCTTACTTCGATGGCCTGTGTCGGGCAGATTTTCACGCATGAAAAACATTCCCAGCATTGATCGGGTTCTTGATTGTAAGCTTTCATTTCATTGGGCTCAAGAACCATCAGATCGTTGGGACAAATATACATACAAGCTGTCTTGTCCCCTCCTTTGCATCCATCACATTTTTCCTTAATTACAAAACTTGGCATTGATTTACCTCCTAATTTTGTTTTTTTATTTTAAGTTATCATTTTAAAAGCCACTCTCATGGCACAGCATTTCCTACTCCTTCTACTCTTTTTTTGCACCTCCCTTCCCATTTTTTTCCTATCTGATTATATCCTTATATTCAAAGGCTCTATATTTTATTTGTTAGAAAATATATCCTTTAATATCAAGAGGATAGATATACTGACGGTAAAAAAATAATTAAATAACACCCAGCATTTTTCTTGTCAAGGTTTTTTGCCCATCATCTGTAAAATAAAAGTATTATTAAAGACTTCTTCTTCAAATACAATGTATGGCAATCAGATGATCACGTTCTCAAATGCAAGATAAGAAAAATTGCTGATTCGCCTTATTGTCCTGGCTATCTATCTGCCAGTTATTAATTAAAAATTCATCAACCGATAAGCATAGTATATCTATATATTTCAGATAGATATATACTTAAATAAGATCGAGATTTACAGCGCCCCGTATTTTCTATTGACACAGTTAAAGAAAATGGTACCCCATTAATCCGATGTATCATCCTGATTTAATACCAAAGGAATTATAACTACATGGAAAACAATGTATTGTCTCTTTCAAAAAATGAGGAATTTACGTTTACCTGCTCAAATGAGGTCTGTTGTTTTAACGGATGCTGCGAAGACCTTAACCAGTTTTTAACCCCATATGATATAGTGCGCCTGAAAAATCACCTGGGCTTGCAGTCAAGCCTTTTCCTTGAAACATATACCTTCCAGCAAATTGGTCCGGAAACAGGGCTCCCCATCATTTCGCTCAGGCCCGGTCCTGGATCTGAATTGAAATGCCCTTTTGTTACCCCATCCGGATGTGGTGTTTATAATGACAGGCCCTCGTCATGCCGCATGTATCCGCTTATTCGAATCATATCCCGGTCGAGAGCTACAGGCAAGGTCACCGAGCAATACATGCTGCTAAAAGAGCCCCATTGTCATGGTTTTAATGGAAATCAACAATGGACTATCCAAAAATGGATAGAAAACCAGGGGTTATCGACCTATAATGAACTGAATGATCTGCTCATGGAAATTATCGGTCTGAAAAACCGGCTGATCCCCGGGCAGCTTGATCTTACGTCTAAACATATTTTCCACATGGTATGCTATGATCTGGATACATTTAGAAAACATATTCTGGAAGAGAAATTGCCAGATGGATTCACTGCCGGTAAAGATTTAACAGATGCAGCAGAAAAGGACGATACCGATCTTTTAAAGATAGGCCTTCAATGGTTAAAGAATGTGCTTTTTGAAGAAAAATAATTTTCATCGAAACCGCCTGGGAGAACCGGGCAATAAACAATACCCAAGTAATGACAAATGAAGAAGCTTAAAAACAAAGTAGCCCTGGTACTCGGTTCTATCAAGGGTATCGGAAAGAGCATTGGACTTGCACTTGCCAAGAAGGGTATGAACGTTGCCCTGAATTATTTTGATTGGGAAGAATCCCTCGATGATCTAAAAAAAGATTTCGCTGATGAAAACTATAACCATATAATTATTCAGACAAACCTTCTGGATACTGAAGCAATCCATACCCTTATAAAAAAAGTTACTGATCACTTCGGCCGCCTGGACATCCTCATCAACAATATTGAGCGGGGTGGATGGCCCGTTGTTCACGGCCCTTACGTGAAAGAACAGTGGGATCTTGAATTTTCAACAACCCTTCGTGCAAAGCAATGGGTATTTGATGCGGCACTTCCTCACCTTAAAAATTCTGGAGATGGCTGTGTAATAAATCTTTCATCCATTGCCGGGATTGTTGGAAGATCAGGGCCTGCCAGCTATATTTTCAATGACGGCTACGCAGCAGCCAATAGAGGTATATCGCAACTTACCGAAACCTGGGCCCGCATAGCCGCACCGCACGTACGAGTAAATGAGATCATGCTCGGCTTCGTTGAAACCCGGCATGCTGAAAAAACAAGAGGCTGGGGGCTTCTCACCTCTGAACAGAAACAGGCACTCATTAACCACACATTACTTAAAAGAACTGGGATCATTGATGATGTAGTCAAGGCCGTTCTCTTTCTCATTCAGGACGCGACCTTTATGACCGGAAGTGTGCTCAGACTGGACGGCGGCTATGTTCTTGGGGGCGAAACGGTTGAACCTATGCCGGATGGAGTTCTGTAGGCTTTCAACCGAACATAAATCAAACCTTCGCTAATTTGAAATGCGTGCTTTTTATACCCCACAAGTAAAATTTAACCCACTCAAATCCGAAGGTCAGTAATTTCAGATCATCGCTTTCAAGTTTTTTTACCACTTCAGATTTTACCTTATACCTCTTCAGAAAACTGCTGTTTAAAATAAATTCCCGAAAACGATCCATATTGTAAGTAGCCATAAATGCCATTTTCGCCCGTTGGCCATCAGGGCCTTCATTGCCCCACGGATTATGTTGAAACAACCATTTTAATTCTGACCATTTCAACGTCATTTTGTTATACAGAACAGAATCCTGATCCTGTAACCATGTTTTCGGATTCCATTTTTTTGATTCATATTGCCCCAGGCAAAAGTCAGAAGGTCTGAAAAAATAGACAAGCTTTGTCTTTTGCGTTTGAGCATTGTACAGACCCCCCTTTTCAATGGGAAATGACCGACATGTATCCGGCCGGTTCGTATAAACAGAACAACCGGACTGACGTAAAAAAATACATGTTCTTTCATTATCTTGCGACATCCGCAACATCACCTCAGGAAAGAATGAATTTTTACGCAAAACCACATCCACATATTCATCAATAAAGGCATCAGAGGAAATGGCGAGATGATTTTTAAGCCGTAAAACATCATACGGGTACAGGAAGAGGTTAAGATTCCGGCAACACTGGTTAAAGCAGGAAAGTTCTGAGAAACATTGAAAACGAAAGGTTTCATTGTCGCCCAGCATTTTGCCTGGCAGGTTTCCAATATCTTTTATGTCAACACATTTCATGCATAGTTTCTCCCATGAAGAGAGCTCCGTTTAAAAATCATATTCGTATATCATCTCTGGGACTGTCATCTTAATCTTATCCACGATCCCCGTTTTTTGCCGAAAATTTTTTTCCAGATCTGCCATTTCCGCATATATGGGCGTCCGGTCAAATCTGAAATATTTTTTCTCTTTTCGCTGTTCGGCAAAATAATCACAGCCGGGATGACATTGAACCTCCTGGCCCGGTATCGTTAGCTCATGCGGCACACCATGCAATCTGCATATCATGGGACGGTATGAATATAGACAGCATAATGAATCAAAGTTTAACGGACACATCTGCCATACCGGCAGCCCCTTCTGATCAGCTTTATTTAACTGGGTGCACACTTCATCTGCCCGTTTTTTAATTTCCATTTTTTTTTCATTTTCCAGTGTATCAAATCCGTCAAGAAGATAACAATATTCTATAAACGTATGATGATAAAATCGGGTAAAACAGCAATTATCTTTGCATCCTGTACACTTAAACTTATAAAAATCTGCTGCCTCCTTATATGTCGAATCCATCGCAGCATACAACTGCGCCAGTCTTTCTTGAACATACGTATCCTTCTTAAATTCCGAACGGACTTTTTCAATGGAAGGGATCATCACAATAATCAAACCTGGGAAAGGGGGAAAAAGATTCTCTCATAAAGGATCATAGCATATCTATCCGTTATACTGGCTACAAAATCACAGACCAGCCTCTCTTTGGATCTTTCTGTATGATTATATCCTGCCATCTCCATACCCTCCAGTTCTTTTAAAAGCAATTCTTCATCATGAAGAAAAAAACTGTAAAGCTCTGAGATTATCTTTTTGGCCCTTACAAACTCAGTATGAACTTTAGGAGAACGGTAAACATTATCATAAAGAAACTCTCTCAGCGCGGCGATGGCTGAATTTATATCATCACTAATGCTAAGAACAAGTTTATTATTTTTAATTTTACTTGAAGAGATAAGATCGCAGATCATGGTGGTTTCCCGCTCTGAATGGGTACTGCCTAACACCCGTGTACAGAATTTAGGAATCTGGTCTTCGCGAATAACGCCGCTTCGAACCGCATCATCCAGATCATGATTCAGATAAGCCATAATGTCCGCAATCCGCACAATACACCCTTCGAATGTCCCCGCAAGCTCATTCGGATCATCGGGGATGATTTTCCCGTAACCTTTGGCATGTTTTAAAATCCCTTCTCGAACCTCATGGGTGAGATTAAGTCCCTTCCCTTTGTTTTCAAGTTTTTCGACCACACGAAGACTCTGGTCGTTATGCGTAAAATCAGGGGAGTAGATTTCCTTCAAGGCAGTCTCACCACTATGGCCAAACGGCGTATGGCCGAGGTCGTGCCCGAGCGCTATCGCTTCCGCAAGATCTTCATTCATAGACATAGCACGGGTTATTGTTCTTGCAATCTGTGAAACCTCCAAGGTATGCGTCAAACGGGTTCTGTATTCATCTCCCAAAGGAGATAAAAATACCTGGGTCTTATGCTTCAGCCGTCTAAACGCATTTGAATAAACGATTCTATCTCTGTCGACCTGAAAAACAGTTCTGACAGAAGATGGTTCTTCATCTTCAGCACGTCCTCTTGACTCGGAGCTCAAACATCCAAAAGGAGACATGAACTTTCTTTCACGTTTTTCAAATTCTTCGCGTATGCTCATGTTATTTCATACCATCCTTTATCCAGATGATATCGATCTGCTTTCAAATCAACTCATCTGGATAAATCATCATGTTTCTGCACCAGACTTCACATCACAAAGGTTTCATGATACTATAATCAAAATACCCATATACGTTTATAGTGATTTATTTTAATTTCATAATCACATCGAATTGTAAAGATGAAAATAATTAAATGAACGGACACCATCTTACTCGGCGAACGTGTCGATTATCTCTCAGGGGAAATCATTAATGATACACATGATGAACGATACCGGCAAAAAATAGCTCTATTTCTGGTGGAGGAAAAGGGGTATTTTAAAAAAGAAATAACGCCCCGTTTTGATCTCCTTATAAAAGCAGATAATAATCGCGCTGTTATTAAAATCGATTTCCTGGTTACCCTGGAAAATAGGATCTGTATGATCATACGATATGGCCCCGGCTCTCTGGTAACCAGACATAGAACGTCACTGGCTGCCTCAAGGCTAGTTGCCCCGTATCAGGTGCCTGTAATTGTTGTAACAAACGGTAAGGCGGCAGATATTCTTGATGGAAGAAATGGGAAAGTGGTTGCCTCAGGACTGGAAGCCATCCCTGCAAGAATGGAGTTGATGCAAAAAACTGCTGAAAATCAATTCGGCATAATTACCAGGGCCCGGGCCGAACAGGAATCAAGGATTATTTACGCATTTGAGGTTGATGGAAGCTGCCCATGTGATGATACGATATGCAAACTATCCAATAGCGCAACAGACAAATGATGGGGAATTAGAAAATGGACTACGAATATTTCATGAAAAAGGCGCTGGGTCTGGCAAAAACAGCCATGAACGCCGGCGAATTTCCCGTAGGATGTGTGATTGTTGATGGGGAAAAAGTGATCGCAAGCGGCTTTCGAACAGGGACTTCGCATAAAGATTCAGCAAATGAAATAGATCACGCCGAAATGCTGGCCCTGCGGAAGCTCTCTCACGTAAAACCGGATGGGGATCAAAGCAAAACTGTGCTATTTTGTACCATGGAACCATGTTTGATGTGTTTTGGCGCTATCCTTTTATCAGGCATTCGCACGATCGTCTATGCATATGAAGACGTCATGGGCGGCGGCACGAATATGGATTTTTCTGGGCTTTCCCCTTTTTATAAAGACATTCAAATTACCATTGTACCCCATATATTACGGGCTGAGAGCTTGAGTCTATTTCAAACATATTTTTCAAATCCTGAAAACAGTTACTGGAAAGGAAGCCTGTTGGAACAATACACGATGAAACAGAGATAGGAGGTAAGCATGGCTAAAAAAGCATTAATTGTCATTGATATGCTAAATGATTTTATCCATGAAAAAGGGGCGCTTTTTTGCGGAAACAATGCCAGGGATAAAATACCCTTTATTAAACAGAGAATTCAGACATACAGAGACAACGGCGACCTGGTCATTTACATGACGGATTCTCACGATGTCGATGACAAGGAATTTGACAAATTTCAAAAACATGCAGTCACCGGAACATGGGGCAATGAAATAATTCCTGAGCTGGCGCCAGCCCCAGAAGATAAAGTGATACCGAAAAAACGATACAGCAGTTTTTACGGAACCGATTTGGAAAACGTACTCAAAACATCGAATGTGGAGATGGCAGAAGTAGTTGGTGTATGCACATCGATCTGCGTAATGGATACTGTCGGCGACCTGGTAAATAGAGACTATCCCGTTACAGTTCCTGTAAAAGGAGTAGCCGATTTTGATCAGGAAGCACATGAATTCGCACTGAAAAGAATGAAGCAAATTTATGGAGCCAATGTCCAATGACAATCCATGAACGCATCGGCCCGCTGTTCACCGATCTGTATGAACTGACCATGGCCGCCGGCTACTACAAGCATAAGCTTCAGGCGGATGCCACCTTCTCGATGTTTGTCCGGGGGCATGAGTCTAAAAGGAATTATTTTGTCGCCTCAGGACTTGAAAATGCCTTAAAAGAACTCGCGTCGTTTTATTTCACAGAAGATGAAATCGCTTTTCTTGAAAAAACCGGTCTGTTTGAAGATAATTTTTTGGATTATTTAAAACGCCTCGCCTTTACTGGGCAGGTGTATGCCATGCAGGAAGGAACGATATTTTTCGCCCATGAGCCGGTCATGGAAATTACAGCGCCGATTATTGAAGCCCAGATTCTTGAAACATTTCTTTTAAACACCATTGGATTTTCCACGCTGATCGCTTCCAAGGCAGCCAGGTGCATGTATGCAGCCAGCGGACGCCCATTGCTTGATTTCTCGCTGCGAAGAACCCATGGACAGGATGCCGGGCTCACGGTGGCCAGAAGTGCCTATATTACCGGTTTTGACGCCACAAGTAATGTGCTGGCAGGAAAACTTTACGGCATTCCTATTTCCGGAACTATGGCGCATTCCTTTATCAACGCCTTTGATAATGAAAGTAACGCTTTCCTGGCGTATGCAAAAACATTTCCCGCAAATTCCATTTTCCTTATCGATACCTATGACACACTGGAAGGAGCGCGAAATGCCGCAAAAACAGCAAAAGAGATGAAGAAAAAAGGCATCCATCCCATTGGTATACGTCTGGACAGCGGAGACATGACCGCATTAAGCATCCAGGTACGAGAGATCCTTGATAAAGCCGGATTAAACGAAATGAAGATTTTCGCGAGCAGTGACTTTGACGAATTTAAAATAGCAGATGCCGTAGCAAAGGGCGCAAAAATTGATTCGTTTGGCGTGGGAACCCGGATGGGAGTGTCCGCGGATGCCCCCTATCTTGATATTGTTTATAAGCTCGTCAACTTCGACGATCGTAATGTAAAAAAGTTAAGCACCGGCAAAATCACTCTGGCAGGAGAAAAACAGGTGTTTAGAAAAATCGACGCCCATGGAATGTATCAGGAAGACATTATTGGCCTGAGAAATGAAGACATTGAAAATGCAACGCCTCTGTTGGGAAAAGTAATGGAACATGGGAAAATGCTCCGCCCGCACCCTACTCTTTCAGAAATAAGAGAAAGATTTAACAAAAATTTTTCATGCCTGAGTGAACAGTACAAATCGATTCATCATGCTGTCGATTATCCGGTGACAATCAGCAGCTCATTAAAAACGCTCCAAAACCGTGCTGAGCCATAAGCTCCCGATACATTATTATTCCGCCATATGATAGTCTTCACAGGCGCAGGATTTACTGATGACTCCGTCATCACATTTGATTCTTCCACTATCTTCATCGCAACCGCTGATGCCGCCATGATTAGCGCAGCAGAGTATCTTTTCAATATAATGAACCTTCCATTGAATATGATGTGCGCTTTTTACTTCCACAGGATCAGATGCATCGTCAATGAAAATCGGTGCATCAAACAGCACGCTATCATCATTTTGTTTTAGCGTCACTTCTATATACGCTCTGGCAAGCACTTCATCAAAAATATTATAAAAATATAGCGTCGCGCTGAATTTTTTATCCTCTTCAACATAATATATAAGCTCACCGGTAACATACAGAGAATCCTCGCCATTTATTTCAACACCATGACACTTAATATCACTGCTAATGTCACTTCGTCCGGAATAAGAAAACACGGATGCTGGAAAAAATACAAAGACCAAAATAAAAATCAAAAATGATGATTGAACTTTCATCCGTTAACCGTTGTGTTCAATTGCTCTGAAAATAATCTAAATCCCCAGATACGCCCGTTTCACCTCGTCATTTGAAAGCAGATTTTCTGACAGATTTGTCATCACGATCCGCCCGGTTTCCATGACATAGCCTCTGTCAGCTACTTTCAAGGCCAGATTTGCGTTCTGCTCCACAAGAAGAATGGTTGTTCTATGTTCCTGGTTTATCTTTTTGATAATCCCAAATATTTGTTTTACAATAAGCGGCGCAAGCCCCAACGAAGGTTCATCCAGCAACAGAAGCCTTGGCCTGGCCATCAGCGCCCTGGATATGGCAAGCATCTGCTGTTCTCCTCCGCTCAACGTCCCACCCACCTGATGCCGTCTTTCAGAAAGAATTGGGAAAAGATAAAAAATAAATTCCAAATCGTCTCTGATATTTCGTTTGTCCGACCGCAAAAAGGCCCCCATATCAAGGTTCTCCATTACAGTTAAATAGGGGAATATACGCCGGCCTTCAGGCGCCTGGCTGATACCCAGCGAAACGATTTTATCTGGTGACATTTCATGGATGGGCTTTCCCTTGAAAATAATTTCGCCAAATCGCGGCGGAGCAATCCCTGAAATTGACATGAGCGTTGTACTCTTTCCTGCACCATTGGCGCCAATGAGGGCAACAATTTCTCCCTCTGAAATTTTCATGTCGATCCCTTTTAATGCCTGGATGTTTCCATAAAAGGTATTTATGTTCCTGAGTTCAAGCATCCATGTTTTCCCCAAGGTAGGCTTTAATGACAGCAGGATTATTTTT
>JAABPS010000323.1 GCA_011391835.1 Desulfobacteraceae bacterium | reverse complement strand
ATCCCTCATTTTCACAGCTCATCCGATTCTTTGCGCCTCTGGCCCTGCAATCCGCGTCCCAGGGGCTGACGTATCCTCTGGTGGCCATAGTCGCTTCCCGTGGAAAGGGCGGACCGCTCAACCTTGCCGGACTGGCGCAATCCAACACGCTGTTGTTTATGCTCGGAACACTGGGTTTTGGGCTGGTTGCAACCGGTATGGTTTTCGGAAAAACCCGTGAAGGCTTTAATCAATTCCGGTCTATCACCCTGATTCTGGCTATGGTAGTGGTTTCCATCCAGGCGATGGTGTGCATCCCTGTTGTTGCAAAATTTGTATTTGAACAGTTGATTGGACTCCCTTCCTCCATTGCCCGGCCGGCCCATATCGCTCTGCTGGCCAGTATTCCGCTGCAGATTCTGTTTTTTCTGCGAATCCCCTATCAGGTGAGCATGTATAATGCACTGGCGTCAGGCAGAGCCAGTCTGGCCACCATTGTGCGTATTATTCTTACAGCCATACTGGCGCCAATTTTTTGTTCACATGGAGCCGTTGGACCAGTATGGGCTATTGTCTGCCTTTCGTTGCCGGTCGCATTGGAAGTTGGAGCTTCTGCCCTTCTGGCCAGGCGGTTCATACAGAACCTTCCGCCAAAGAACGGATCTCCAATTTCAAAAAAAACACTGATCAAATTCAATCTGCCGCTTTCTGTCAGCGGTTACCTGCTTTCCTTTTCTGCCATGCTGCTCAGCGCCTTTATTGCACGGGCCGCTGATCCTGAGCGCATGCTGCCAGCCTATTATCTTGCACTTGGATTAGCAACACCTCTGGCCTACGGCACGACCCGGCTTCAGGAAGTCGTACTGACCTTTCACCCCAGGCATGAAAAGGCCCCTCAGATCCTGGCGTTTGCCTTTTGCGCTGGCACGGTCATGGGGCTTCTTCCGCTACTGTTCACACTGCCCGGATTGGCCGAGTTC
>JAABPS010000322.1 GCA_011391835.1 Desulfobacteraceae bacterium | reverse complement strand
TACTACGTGCGACTTCAAAACCTTGCCCCCGGTGATTTAATCATCGTGCGAATCACCGCCTTAGGATTGGTGCTGTTTCCGCTGAGCGTGGCCATACGCGCCCAGGGTGAAGGCCTGGCCGCTTTTGCCAGAAAGCCTTTGACCATCATCGCAGGACAGGGAGCCTATTTTACAACGATTCTGTTGTCCGGCTCCATAACCTTATGGCTGGGAGTTCCGGGAAACCTCATCGGCCCCATCAGTCTATTCTTCAGCAACATGACATCCACTTCAATGGTAAGACTGATCCTGAATAAAATGAAACAGCAAAGCCCTCCCATTCCGCCTGTTACCACGTCTTTTGGTCATATTCCATAGCAGGAGAGGTCAGCCATACAAGGGTATTTATTTAAAAAAGCCGTTGACAGTCCATTGATTCATTTCGTCCATAAGGGATCGAAAATTAGGTTTGCATTACTCGTAAAAATGCATTAAACAATAAATATCGCTAAGATAAATTAGGTTAAATAAGCGTATCGTGGCCTCCTTGGAAAGGCCCAATTTGAGCCGGATGATCGTATCAAAAAATTTTATTTAAAATTATCATCTTTATCTTGTTTATTTTAAAATATTAAAATATATTCTCGCAAAAAACAGAGTGGCAAGAATCACCTAACATCTAATTATTAATAATAAGGAGGAACATCATGGCAGGAGAAAAACCCATTACAAAAGCTCAATTGGTAACATTGCTCGCAGAGAAACTGGAGATAAGCAAAAAGGATGTTGATGCTTTTCTCGATGCACTTGCCGATATTGCATACAAAGAGACAAAGAAGAAGGGTGCCTTTACACTTCCTGGATTCGGCAAACTTGTGAAACAGCATAGAAAAGCACGAAAAGGAAGAAACCCCGCAACCGGCGAAGCAATCAAAATAGCAGCCAAGACTGTTGTAAAATTCAGACTGGCCAAAGTATGTAAAGACTCCATAATTCCCCCCAAAAAATAAGTATAAGCAGACAGGATAATTGACTCTTGAGTAATCAAGAGTCAATTATCATTTTTTATAGCACCCGTAACACCTATCCTGCTTTTTATCCCTTTTAATAGCCCTTTTAATATTTACGAGAACATACAGTTTTATTGATTTTAATTTTCAATTAGGTGTAAAATACAGCCTTTAAAAGGAAGCTGAAAAAGAAGACTCGTTATAATGGTTAAATTATACTTCTCAGGATTTGAAACCAAATTATGATTGAAAACATAAAAGCCAGCCTGCGTGAGGCTCAGAAAGCCATCGACAGTTTAGTTTCAAATGAGGCAATTTTATTAAAAATAGAAGCGGCCTCTAAATTACTAATTGCGACATTTGAGAATGGGCATCGAGTTTTTTCTTGTGGAAATGGCGGGTCTATGTGTGATGCCATGCATTTTGCCGAAGAGCTTACCGGTAGATATCGATTGAACCGAAAGGCATATCCAGCCATTGCCATCAATGATCCAAGCCATTTAACCTGCGTGGCCAATGATTACGGTTATGATTTCATCTTTTCTCGATATCTTGAAGGCCATGGCGCAAAAGGTGATTGCCTTATCGCAATTAGCACCAGTGGAAAAAGCCAAACCATACTTAACGCCGCCAAAACTGCTCAATCCAACGGAATCAATGTTATAAGCTTAACTGGCAATAGACACTCCGAACTTGAAAAATTATCTGAAATTTATATTTGTACACTTGGAGGGCAATTCGCAGATCGCATCCAGGAATTACATATCAAAGTCCTTCATATTTTAATAGAGATGGTTGAAAGATATTTTCATCCGGATAACTATGAGCATGAAACATAACAACCGCTTTCACAACCAAACGGGTTACGCCAGGATTTTTAAAGACATCATGAAAATTCATAAACTATCATCTTTGTAAACTCCGTGGTAGTTTATTGACCGGCGTGCGAAGAGGAAAGGATCAATACCTATAATAAAGGAAAATACGGGTAAAATAAAAATGAATAGAATCTACACTACAGGAATTGCACTCCTATACATATTGACGATAACCATCACCGTAATGGCTGCTGAAGACTATGAAATGCTTTTCAAAGACACGACATCAAAGCTATCAAAACAAGACAAGCAGCAAATATTCAAGAAACTTGGGTTTCGGTTGTCCAAAGACAAGAAGTTCATCATTGACGACACCTGCGATATGGACGTATCCCCGCACGTTGAGATCGTTGACCTAAACAAGGACGGAGTGGAGGAGGTATTCGTTAACTGGGGTAACACGTGCACGTCCGGCATGACTGGGCAATCGATTACTCTCTTCGTCAAGGACCAGAGCGGACAATTCGTTGAGAATCTCGGTTTCCCAGGCAGCTACGAAAAACTATAAAGGCTACCCGGATCTATTGATTGGGGGCCCAGGATTTTGTTTTGGTGTCTGGCAGTGGGATGGAACAAAATATGACTACAAATGCAGTCGCGAAGAAGAGCCAGGCGGTTGCTCAAGGAAGGGTGTTAATAATATCTGTAAATAGATGCTAATCGGGCAGATAAGGATTTTTCTCCCTCAACCTCCACAACACCCCCGATGACGGGATCAACAACCGGCATCCGCCTCAGGCGGACCGAGCGTTTCACAGAACCTTTCCCGCCATGACGAGAGTGATGAATTCTCACACATAAATCCTTGACTGACAGCAATCCTTACTCCCATACCCCTTAAACTCAAATAATGAATTTCAAAGTTTTGAAATTCATTTGCCTGGTAAAGGCAATTCATTCCGCTCGGGAATGCTTAATAATTCTCCGTCCTCCAGATAACCAAGCATGGCGATATATCCGTTGAGGCCGTGGCATACCGCATCGGTTCTCACCGATTCCTC
>JAABPS010000321.1 GCA_011391835.1 Desulfobacteraceae bacterium | reverse complement strand
GGTGGTGGTGGAAATATTAAAGGTCTTGGCGCCGTCACCGCCGGTTCCGCAGGTATCGACCACCGTTGGAGAAGAAACCTGAATTCGCTGGGCCTTTCGCCGCATGGCCTGGGCAGCGCCGGCCAGCTCCTCAAAGGTTTCACCCTTTGTTGAAAGCGCGGCCATAAAAGCGCCAATCTGTGCGTCTGTAATATTTCCTGAAAAGATGTCTGATATCATTTCAGACATTTCTGTTTCACTCAGATTTTTTTTCTGGATAATTTTGTTTAGGTTATCTCGAAACATGTCATTGCTCCTCTTCTGTTTATATTATTGATATTTTATTATGTTTCGGTGATTTTAATAAAATTCCTAAGAAGCCGTTTCCCGACAGTTGTCATAATTGACTCAGGATGAAACTGAACACCTTCTGTCGCATGTTCCATGTGACGAAGACCCATTATTTCTCCGTCTTCTGATTCAGCAGATATTTGCAGACAGCTTGGCAGCTCATCTCTCGAAACCGCAAGCGAATGGTATCTCATGGCAGTAAATGGCTTGTCAATTCCCTGATACAGTTTTTTCCCATCGGCTTGTATTATGGAGGTCTTCCCGTGCATAATTCTTTTTGCTGAAATAATCTTGCCGCCAAATGCGTGCGCAATGCTTTGAAGTCCCAGACACACACCCAGAATCGGAATCTGTCCTGAAAAATGATGGATAACGGAAATGGAAATACCCGCTGATTCGGGACGACCCGGGCCCGGTGATATTACAATGCCATCAGGCTTCATGGTCTCAATATCGGAAATGGAGAGTACATTATTTCGATAGACATCAATGGGAGCACCTAACTGGCGAAGATACTGAACAAGATTAAATGTAAATGAGTCATAGTTGTCGATCATTAAAATCATTGTTATTTCTCCTCACGATCAGACGAATTTTTCAAAAGCTGGAGGGCTTTTTGTATGGCCATGGCTTTATTGACAGTCTCCTGGTGCTCTCTTTCCGGGTCCGAATCGGCTACAATGCCTGCTCCGGCGCGGACAGTAAGTTCCCCGTTTTCAATGCAGGCGGTACGGATCGTAATGGCCATATCCATATTGCCGTTAAATGAGATATATCCTACAGCACCGCCGTAGGGCCCTCTGGGTTCCTGTTCAAGCTCTGCAATAATTTCCATGGCTCGTATTTTTGGCGCGCCAGACAACGTCCCGGCCGGAAAAGTCGCTGACAGAAGATCCCAGGCATCACATTCTCCACGAAGATCACAACATATATTCGACACCAGATGCATGACATGGGAATAGCGCTCAACAAACATTAAATCCGTTACCTGGACTGTGCCGGTCTCCGCAACCCTTCCCAGGTCATTCCGGCCCAGATCCACAAGCATGAGATGCTCGGCACGTTCCTTTTCATCTCCCAGGAGTTTGTCCGCCAGCTCCCTGTCTTCCTGCTCATTCTTTCCTCTGGGCTGGGTGCCGGCAATGGGGCGAAGGGTGGCAATTCCATTTTCAAGCCTGACCATGGTTTCCGGGGAAGACCCTACCAGTGCTACATTGTCAAGATGCATAAAATAAAGATAGGGTGACGGATTGATATACCGCTGTGCTCTGTAAAGTGCCCACAGGTCCGGCGGACGGTCACAACCGAATGGCTGAGAGATAACCGCCTGAATGATATCGCCAGCAATTATATAATCTTTTACCTTTTTTACATTCTCCTGGTAGATATTTTTATCGTACTTTGCCGTTAGCGCATACTCCTTTGCTGCAACCGGAGTGTTCTGCTCAATTAGCGGCTGATCCATCATGGATAATATGGAGTGAATACTCTCCATGGAAGCGTTGTATGCAGTATCTGCACTTATTTTTTCCCCATTCATGTCTTCCAGGAAGGCAATGGAAACAGCCAGCAGGGTATTGCGTATGTTGTCAAAGATAAGAAGTTTATCTGGAATGATAAAATGCCCCAGCGGTTTATGGGCAGGCCATTTATGCGGGATCTTTTCAAAAAACGATACCATTTCATATGTCAGATATCCTACCAAGCCTCCCCAGAATCGAGGAAGTCCCTGGATTTCAGGAGATCGATAGTTGTCCATCATCTCTCTCAGGATATTGAGAGGGCTTCCCTGGTGAGGAATTTTTTTTGATAAACCATTTTCGCTCACCTCTATTTCTTGGGCGTATATTTTAATATGACTGCGTGCGGAAGCGCCGATAAAACTGTATCGTCCCCATCTCTCTCCTCCTTCAACACTTTCAAAGAGAAAAACCGGGCCTTTGTTGTTGTAGATTTTCTTAAGCAGGGTTACAGGCGTTTCAGTGTCTGCAAGTATTTCCGCATAAACCGGAATCACATTATAATTCGTTGTCAATTGGTGAAAATAATCTTTGTCCGGGAATTGACTGATATACATATCGTTTCCTTTTCTTGAGCCGTTGGTTCGTATTAGAAATATTTTCGTTCTATAAAAAAGGGCCGCGAAGTTTTCCACGACCCTTTTGAATAAAAAAAGGATCGTGGTGTTTAAGAGTTGCCCACGATCCTTATAATTTTTTAGTAAATTACGCGCATGAGGTTTCGTTGGCAAGCCCTCTTGTCCAGAGCTGCCACCACCAGTTTCCGCCTCTGATTGTGTTAATGATTAACTGCATATCCCTATATACGTTCATTATTGTATCTGAGTAATGTTGTGTATGCCTACATTTATTTTTATTACCTGTCAAGGGTTTTTAGCAGAATTTCACAGGGGTTCATTTTTCATTATTCTTTTTTTGGCTTCCGTGTATTTAGCCGCGTATATACATGACGTGACGTGTAAAGCGCGCCAAGCGGGTTGTGCGCAAGGACTCTATCCTTGACAGCCAATACGGTGACAGGCGCTTTGGAATGTTTGATGAACAATGTATCATCGCCGACGCACAGTCCCAGCAGGATATTGAGGTCGCATGAATTGGTGTCAAGCAGATTGGCCTGTCCGATGGGGTTGCACATGGGCTGGCGCGAACCCGGCATAATCTTATCCGCATCCGGGAGGTTGATATCATCCGAGCTCAAGGCCCCGCACATACAGCTAATGGAAAAGACCTCAAAGCCTTCGTTTAACAGAAGATTTGTAAAAAGTTCAGCTTCCTGTGACAGTCCCACACAAAAAGCAAGACCCAGCCGGTGGTAGCCACGAAGTCTGGCATAGAGCATTGTCTCTTCCACACGCGTCAGTTTGCCATACTCCTTCCACGTGCGGGCGACATCTCTTGCCATCTCCTGGTTTTCTGTTTTGTGCAGTGTGGATAAGGCGTTGTCCAATAACTCTGAATGAATTTGTGAGGGGCAGAAATCAGGCGCCTGGCTGAGGTCGCCTGCAAAACAGCGTTTGCGAGGGCAATAGCTGCACTGAATTTGTTTGTCAGTCATTTTTAACTCCTTTAAGGTTTTTAATTTTTGATGATAAGCCTGAACGCCTTTAAAAAAATATTTTCAGAGATTAAGGCGCTGATGTTCTGCTATATCTGTATATGAAGATACCATCGAATCAGTTCTGCTCCATAAAAAACATATAAAATGGCACCTGCTGATAGGAATGGGCCAAATGGGACTGCCAGCTTCAAGCCTTTTTTGGTCCAAAGCATAATAAGGACGCCGATGATGGTGCCTGTTATGGATGAAATAAAAATCGTAAAAATAACACCTTTCCATCCAATGAACGCTCCGATCATAGCCAGGAGCTTGATATCTCCACCGCCCATGCCTTCATTTCCTGTGATGAAATGATAGGACCAGAGAACAATAAAAAGACTTCCGCCGCCTGCCAGAATACCGATGAGAGAGTCGATAACAGTTATGGACGGCAGGGCAA
>JAABPS010000320.1 GCA_011391835.1 Desulfobacteraceae bacterium | reverse complement strand
ACAGGGCGGATAATGAAAAAAGGTTAAATCTCTGAACCAGAATCCTTGATATCAATTTCGATTTCAATATAAACCGAAGCCGCAGTGGAATCGTTTTCCCGGATGGCGGGAGAAATCCTGATGTGTTCATTAAAATAATTCGACCGAGTTTCTCTCTGTGTTTCAAAGCAAATACCAGCCCGATCATGCCTCCCCAATCGTGCAGCACAAGAGTGATCTTTTTATTTAATTTCAAATAGGTTATAAAGTACTCAAGATCGTTCACGCGGTTTTGAAGTGAATAGCCGTAGGTGCCGGCATCCGGCTTTTCTGAAAGCCCGCATCCTATATGATCCGGCACAATGCACCGGCATTCTGGCGACAAGGCATTGATTAGAGAGCGAAAATAAAACGACCAGGTCGGATTGCCGTGCAGCATCAGGACAGGGTCTCCATGGCCTTGATCCAGATAATGGTATTTTAACCCGTTGATGCCTATGTAGTTGGACACGTACGGATACAAGGAGCCGAGTTTGGAAAGATCGAATTGGAAATGGGAAGGACTCATCACCACTCAATCCCAAGCATCAAACAATTCAACCCGCTGCCGATCCCTAAAAATCCCACCGTATCACCGGGGATCAGAAATTCGCGTTCTGATGCGATGGCAGCAGTAATAGGAAGGGATACAGTGCCGATATTGCCCAGATTTCGAAATGTTGTGAAATCCTGATCCCTGGAAATGCCGATGGAGTCAAGGATAGACCGCTGATGCGTTGCTCCCACCTGATGACAGATAACCTTATCCGGTTTATCATCCCCCCATGCAAGTTCTTTTTTAAATTCCTTGTATGTTTCAATGCCAAGGGTAACTCCGTTTTGAAGAACACCAACTGAATCCGTATTCATTACCGTTGGAATCGTTGCCGGGATACCGGTATCCGGTTTCCAGGTACACAGATTATGAAATTGGGTGGCATTTTTGGCAACACCGCCCAAAAGCCGGTGGGGCTGGCTGCTGGATGGAGAATTGGATAAAAGCACTGCAACAGCACCTGAACCGCCTGTTAATGTGGCAACGGTTTTTTTAAATACTTCCATATCCTTTTTTTCTAACAGAAGGTTTATGGTTGAATCAATGATTTGTCTGGCAGATTCGCAGGATACCACAAGGCCTGCCTGGATCTGGCCTAATTCAATGGCATTTGCAATTTGTACCATTCCATTTAATACGCCCAGACATGCATTAGATACGTCGTACACCTGTGTATCCGGGCTGAGGTGAAGTCCGTCAGCAACTGCACATGCGGTTGCAGGTTCGAGCTGGTCCCTGCACACACCGCCGTAGATCAACAGTCGAATGGCATTTGGATGAATACCGGAAGCATTGATGGCTTTTTGGCCAGCCAGGATGGCACCCTGACTCATTTTAAATCCATGATCCCAGAACCTTCGTTCATGAATACCGGTTAAGGCTTCAAGCTGTCCTTTTTGGAAATGAAGCACTTCGTATAAAGGCTCCAGGCGTGATTCAAGGTCTTCTGAGGTTACGACATTGGGTGGGAGTTCGTACCCAAAGGAGTTTATATAGACGTTTTTAAATATCATAATTGTTTGATTGTTTTAGGTTTTATGTTTTAGGTGTTAAGTCAGGGCCGTCGTCTACAGTTGTATTTTATCATACGGTATCAAGCGGATTCCAAAATTTTCCATCTTATAAATATATAAACCATCTACCTTTAAAAAACCATCGGCAATCAGGGCAGGGGTTGGCATATCCTGAATTTCCTTGACGGTTGCCTCCACTTCGATTTTTTTATTGGTTTGTAAAATCTGACCTCTGTATGTCCATTTAAAGGAGGAGTCAAGGATCATATCAAATGTATGGGTTAAGCGCAGGTCCTTCCATTTTTTCATTGCAACAAACTTTAGAAGCTGGAGAAAGGATTCAATGCCCAATGATCCAGGACATACAGGATCCTGATAAAAATGCGCTTTAAAAAACCACTCATTTGGATCAACTCTTTTTATGCCCCGGATATAACCCAAACCATGCGAGCCGCCGTCCGGGATGTAAAGATCAATCTGGTCAATCATACGAAGCGCCTTTGACGGCATGTTCATTCGATCATGGCCTGAATGAAGCAACCGGTTTGTATCCTCAGGGAAAAGAGGCGGAATAGTATCAAAATGATGGGATATGGCTCTACCTTGTTCTTTCTGATTCGGATGATCGAGATCATTTTCAATGCCCCGTATGCCTGCCTGTGAGGCTAACGCCGGATTTGTAAAAAACCCAAAATTGGTATCTCCTTTAAAAACAAGTTCATCATCCTGAAGTACCCGGAAATCAAACTGTTCAATGATCATATCCGCTGCTTCGGACACATGAGTAAGCCTGGCCTGTGTTTTGAGTGTGCCCTGTTTTTGAAGCACTTCTTTACAAATGATCCCCGTTCCGCCAAGATTTCTGAACTTCAGATCATTTTTGCTTCGAAGGGCTGATCCCATATATGCGGCCAGCCATCCGCAGGGCTGAAGCGCAATCTCTAAAAGAATACTGAACGGCATGACAGGTATCCTGTTCACCTTAAAATACCACGCATCAGGGGAAACATCGAATTCAGACTGTATCCAGCCGTCTGGCTTGAGCATCCAGGGTTCAGGTTCAATATGAGGGATGCGGTCAATGAGCAGAAACGGCGGACTGGGAAGCCTGGCGATAAATCTGTCGTGGCTAAACGCTGTGTATTTTTCACCAAAGGCTTTGGCAGGATCTCCGGTAGCAAATTCGAGCAATTGGTTACGGGTGAATGCCGGGTAAGGGGAGGGGACTGAAACATCAGGGCGATCGGATATTTTTTTAAATGCTGCTTTTCGTGTTTTCCAGAACGCTTCTATTTCCTGACGATCAAGTCCTGAAATTTTCATGGACATATCATTAAACATGACGATCCTGTGACCATCTGCGTACATATGCGCATCTGCAATTGCAAATGGTTCAGGGCTGTAGCCAAGTTCCTTTATTTCAACTTCATATACTACGTTTTTTGTTTGCGGCGTTACAGGGCCCCGGCATTTTAATACTGCTTTCTTTCCTATGACCGGTTCCACACACACATCCGGTTTTTCCGTAACCCATCCCAGACGTAGCAGAAATACCCGAAGGGTATGGGCGCAGCATTCATACATCAGTGTTCCGGGCATAACCATGTCATCCATAAAGTGACAGGTCAGAAACCAGTCATCTGGATGAATGTCTGCTTCTGCTTTGATCACACCCATACCGTATCGTCCGCCGTTTGGATCCAGGTGCAGGATGCGATCAATGAGCTTCATTTTTCCTGAAGGCAGCCAAAGAGGATGGCTTAATTCAATACCTTCAAAAGCGCTTCCAAAACAACCGGAAATATTGCCTTTTCGAAGTTCAGCGAATGCGGTGTCATCATAGGCTTCCACATCCATTGACACAAGATCTTCCCAGTCCGATGGTTTTACTCCTGCTGCAGGAGCAGTATCTTCCTGCGTGAGAATAATCCCTCCAGAATTCTTTACTTCTTCTTCAGTAAAGAAGCCCGCACACCCATCTGACATGCTGATCAATGACTGACCATCAATGGTGCCGTTAAAGTTGAAAAAGAAGAGATATGTATTGCCCTGCTTGATAAATTTTTCAATGGCAATGTCATAGGTAATGGTATCACCCGGCTGGGGAAGACCTCTGTGAAAAATAACGGATGCATCCAGAAGCCGATAGCATCTCTGGCCTTTGACCATGTGATCAATCCCAAGATATGAGCATAGAAACAGATCTGCCTGGCCGGCTTCAACGGAAATGCATACAGGCGCTTTCCCGCCGTCTAAATACCA
>JAABPS010000319.1 GCA_011391835.1 Desulfobacteraceae bacterium | reverse complement strand
CCATTTTCTACAGCGGACTCGGATCCCTCGCCGCTGAGAAATTTGTTGGCTATAAAACACAGTTGGATCAAAGAATTCTAAAAAATTAGGAAGCGCCCATGTTGGCAACAATTGATGATTTGCGAGTATACTTGAATATAGGTGAGCTAAACAGTCAAGACATCCTAAGCATAATGACAATAATGAGGGTGCAGCTTGAACGTGATAATCGAAAAAAAGATTTTCAATGGCTCAACCTATTTTGCGATTGGTGTGTTCACACAAAGTTATCTAAATCAGCCTTGTCAATTGATATTTTCAAGACTTTTTATGCCGCTCTCGGCGATTATGATTTTACTAAGGGTCAAAGCATGAAAGGTTTCTATAATCATATTTTTGATAGGTTGCGCCAAGATATCGCAACTCTATTCATTGATCATGCGATTCCCGCCGGCTTGGTAGAAGACGAAAAAGCTTTTTGCGGATTTTTGATAGGGATACTGCTAATTGTCAAGGATAGGACGATTTCCCCTCCAAAGCGACTTAGCCAATTCCAGGAAACCGAAGTTCGCAGCTTACCTAAATTGCTAAAGTTCGCGAAAGATCGTAACGACATTGACTGGACGCCGATATCTCTGTCAATCACCCGTACAGAAAGCGGTTACTTCAATTTCATTTTGACGATGGTTGGTCAACCAGGCGGCACCATTACCTTTAATTTATCAACCATTGGCTACAGGAATAAAGCTCTCCAGTTCATTTATGAATAGCTCTTACGCATACTCAGGAGCCGTAGTTGGGTTGACGAAGGAAACCCAACCTACGCTGCTCATGCAGGCTGAGAAAATATCACAAAAGATGCCCGGTTGAGCTACGCCGGGCTTCTTTATTTTTAGCCTGAAGTAAAAACTATTTGATCCCTCTTGGCCTCTGCGCGTACGCGGGCGCCATCATGAATCTTTCCTTCCAGTATTTCCATGGACAGAGGATTTTCGATATATTTTTGTATTGCCCGTTTCAATGGTCTGGCGCCATAGGCCGGCTCATACCCTTTTTCAGCAATAAATGACCGGGCGCTGTCTGAAAGAACGAGTTCGATATTTCTTTCTGCCAGCCGTTTCCCCAGCCGTTGTATCTGGATATCCACAATCTCGCCGATCTGTTCCTGCGTGAGATTATGAAAAATGATTGTCTCATCAATCCGGTTTAAAAATTCAGGCTTAAATGTCGCCCGCAGTGTTTCGGTGATCCGTCGTTCCATTTCTTCTCGATTGCCGGAACCAAGCTCCTGTATCCACTGGCTTCCGACATTAGACGTCATGATAATAATCGTATTTTTAAAATCAACAGTCCTGCCATGACCATCCGTCATTCTGCCGTCATCTAATATCTGAAGCAGTACATTGAATACTTCCGGGTGAGCCTTTTCTATTTCATCAAACAGCACAACCGAATAAGGCCTTCTCCGTATAGCTTCGGTAAGATATCCCCCTTCTTCATAGCCCACATACCCTGGAGGCGCGCCAATGAGTCGCGATACAGCGTGTTTTTCCATATACTCAGACATGTCAATCCTGACAACTGCCTGTTCATTATCAAAAATAAATTCAGCCAATGCCTTTGCCAGCTCGGTCTTTCCCACGCCCGTGGGGCCCATAAAGATAAAGGAACCAATGGGACGATTGGGATCCTGCATGCCTGAACGCGCCCGGCGCACAGCATTTGACACTGCTGAAATCGCTTCTTTCTGCCCGATCACCCGCTTCTCCAGACGGCTTTCCATAAAAATGAGTTTCTCTTTTTCTCCTTCCATCATCTTGCTCACCGGTATGCCCGTCCACTTGGAAACAACCTCCGCAATATCTTCCTCATCCACTTCTTCTTTCAGCATCCGGCTGCTTTCCTGAAGTTTAACCAGCTTCGCATTTGCCTGCTCCATCTGTTTGTTGAGCTCTGCCGACCGTCCATACCGGATTTCAGCCACCCGTGCCAGATCGCCTTCCCGCTCAGCCTGGTGTTCTTCAATACCCAGTTGTTCAATTTGTTCCTTGATTTTCCGAATCGTCTGAATGGCTTCTTTTTCGTTTTCCCAGTTGGCTTTGATCCGGTTCATTTCTTCTTTCAGGCCGGCAAGATCTTCTTCGATTTTCTTCAGCCGGTCTTTGGATGCCTTATCAGTCTCTTTTTTTAATGCTTCCCGTTCGATCTCCGCCTGAATGATCTTTCGCTGTATTTCATCAATCTCTTCCGGCATGCTGTCAATTTCTATCCGGATCTTAGACGCACATTCGTCCACCAGGTCAATGGCCTTGTCCGGAAGAAACCGGTCCGAAATGTAGCGATTGGAAAGTGTTGCTGCTGCCACAATCGCGGTATCTTTAATTCTTACGCCATGATGAACTTCATATTTTTCCTTCAGCCCGCGAAGTATTGAAATGGTATCTTCCACGCTCGGTTCAAGCACCATCACCGGCTGGAATCTTCGCTCCAGGGCCGCATCTTTTTCTATATATTTCCGGTATTCATTGAGCGTTGTCGCCCCCACACACCGAAGCGTTCCTCTGGCAAGTGCTGGCTTTAACATATTTGACGCATCCACAGCGCCTTCGCTCGCTCCTGCGCCCACCAGCGTATGAACCTCATCAATAAAAAGGATAATGCCGCCTTCTGCTGTTTCTATTTCCTTTAAAACGGCCTTGAGCCGGTCTTCAAATTCGCCCCTGTACTTGGCGCCTGCAATCAGCGCCCCCATGTCCAGCGCAACCAGCCGCTTGTTTTTTAAGGATTCCGTGACATCCCCCTCCACGATTCGATTCGCCAGGCCTTCCACAATAGCGGTCTTTCCCACACCCGGCTCTCCAATCAGCACAGGGTTATTCTTTGTCCGTCGAGACAGCACCTGAACAATTCGCCGAATCTCATCGTCTCTGCCGATAACCGGATCCAGCTTTCCCTTTCTGGCAAGCTCTGTCAGGTCCCGGCTGAATTTTTCAAGCGCCTGATATTTATCTTCCGGATTTGGATCAGTAATCCGCTGATTGCCCCGGATGTCCAAAAGCACTTTAAGTATTGTTTCACGGGTAATGCCGTTTCGTTTGAGTATGGCCGCTGATTTTCCGTTCTTTTCATCCGATATAGCCAGAAGAATATGCTCGATGCTGACATATTCATCCTTCATTTTTGAAGCTTCGGAAAAGGCGTTATCCAGAATAGTTTTTGTCCGTACGGAGATATACACATCCCCTCCGCCGCTCACCTTTGGAATGGTATTTAGCGCGTTGGCTAATTCCTGTCCTACAGTGCCCGAAGAAACTCCCAGCTTATTTAAAATAGCCTTGGCAATACCCTCCTGTTCATCCAGCATCGCGGAAAGCAGATGCTCCGGCTCAATCTGCTGATGGCCCTGCTGAGATGCTAAAGATTGGGACGACTGGATCAACTCCTGGGATTTTATTGTAAATTTCTCAAATCTCATTTCATCCTCCTCCGTGTTCGCAATGGCTGATGATATAAGCGCTCCAGCCATTCTATGTAAAATACCATTCAATAGGCATGCGATAGTTCTTTTGTATATGGCATAAAAATAAACACTTAGACGAGTATGTCAAACCATTCAATTGCAGAATTGAAGAATTCATTACATATACGAAAACCCTTGACCTCTGGAATTCTCGAATCCTGGTATTCCAGCCTAAAATTCTCTCGGCTTGCAGATAATTTCCCGTATCTTCATATCAAAAAGATCAGACTGATTGGCGGGTTTTATGATCAGAGCCGCATCTGCGCCGCGCCCGGAGCCTCCAATGGACACAATATCCCTGCCGGACAGATTGCCTGAATCAGCAGCCATAATTGAAATTTCCACTGCAACC
>JAABPS010000318.1 GCA_011391835.1 Desulfobacteraceae bacterium | reverse complement strand
TCTTCAGAAAAAAAGGCATACCGATGAATACCTGAGGACCATAGCACACTTAAGGCCCCGTACAAATAAATATGGCGCTGCTTTCCGCATAAGATCGGAGATGTCGTTTGCCATACACAAATTTTACAAAGCTAAAGGTTTTCAATATATTCACACGCCCATAATCACAGGTTCGGACTGTGAAGGCGCCGGTGAGATGTTTAAGGTTACAACCATAGATCCAGACAAAATCCCAAAGACTGACGGTAAAACAGATTTCTCCACAGATTTTTTCGGAAAACAGGCAAGCCTTACAGTTTCAGGCCAATTGTCTGCTGAAATGTTCGCCCTCGCTCTTGGAGACGTCTATACGTTCGGCCCTACATTCAGAGCTGAAAACTCAAACACACGAAAGCATGCTGCAGAATTCTGGATGCTTGAACCCGAAATAGCTTTCGGAGATATTAACGACAACATGGAGCTTGGTGAAGAAACAATAAAATATCTGGCGGGCCATGCTCTTTCGGAATGCAGCCATGACCTTGAATTATTTGCAAAATATGTCGACAACAACCTTTATAAAACTCTTGAAAATATATCATCGTCTAATTTTGTGAGATTATCATATGAAGAGGCTGTAAAGATTCTTGCTGAATGCGGGAAAAAATTCGAGTACGAAGTCTCCTTCGGAAAAGACCTTCAGTCCGAGCACGAACATTTTCTTGCTGAAGAGTATTTCAATAAACCGGTCATTGTCTACAACTACCCGAAAAGCATTAAACCGTTTTACATGAGAGTAAACGATGACGGGAGAACCGTTGCCGCAATGGATATCCTTGTGCCGGGAGTAGGCGAACTGATAGGAGGGAGCCAGCGTGAAGAGCGTCTTGATGTTCTAGAATCAAGGATGGATGAGAGCGGATTATCAAAAAAAGATTACTGGTGGTATCTTGATTCCCGCCGTTTCGGAACAGTTCCTCACAGCGGTTTCGGGCTCGGGTTTGAAAGACTGCTCATGCTTGTAACAGGCATTAAAAACATCCGGGATGTAATACCTTTTCCGAGAACTCCGGGAAGCATTGAATTTTAACGGCTTCGTAAAAAAGAGTGCTTACTGATTCTCTGTATTGCTTTACTCTTATTAATCGGATCCTCCTTATAAACGCATCGAGAGTTAATAACCACCCCAAAAAGGGGTGGCATAATGGTGACCCTAAAAGGGTCAGATTATTGTTTCCACAATTTAGTCTGTTCTGATATTTTATCCTTATGAAGTTGATACCGGACATATTTCCGAATCTGCTCTTCATCCAGACCGATGGTACTCACACAATAGCCCTTGGCCCAGAAATGTCGACCCCAATAACGCTTTTTGAGTTCATGATTGAAATCGAATACTTTTATGGCACTTTTACCCTTTAGAAATCCGACCGCCTCAGACACCGAATACTTTGGCGGAATCGATAGCACCAAGTGGATGTGGTCAATCTGGATATTACCTTCCAGAATCTCTATGCCCCTCCATTCGCATAACTGCCGAATAATCTCTCTTACTGACTTGCCAATTTCACCACGCAATATCCGGAATCGATACTTCGGACACCACACAACATGGTATTTGCATTGCCATACAGCATGTGCTAACTTTTTAAACTGGTTCACAGAATACCTCCTTTCGATATTTAGGGTCACCACTACCCTATTCTTAAGGAGGTATTCTTTTTATGTAAATCTCTACGTTACACGCATAGCATAGCTTGGACCATCAGCATAGCTGAAGGTTTAAGCGATTAATTAACCCGTTACATTATGTGCATGGTTAATTCAAACGAAGCTCACTGCTTAAGTTACCGAATAAACATTACGGGGAATCACCAGCGGCATAAATATTGGCACCGGAGTCATTATCTTTCCCTGAAATAAATTTGACCATTTCCTGGAGGATGAATCTTGGCTGTTCTTCCTGAAGAAAATGCCCGGCCCTGTCAACTGCGACAAGTTTTGACGTCCTGATATCCTGATGGAGCTGCCGGGCGATACTAAAGGGAAAGAAGACATCTTTCCTGCCCCAGAGAATAAGTGTGGGTATATTTATTTTTCTTAAGTAATCCCTGTTTTCCACCATTAATTCAGGAGGAATGTCAATTGTTTTTGAGAAAGCCCTCATAGCATCAGTTGATGCTATCCAAGGTGATCTGAAAATATCAAGGACTTCTGAAGTAATCAGTTCTTTATTATAAAATCCGTTTTTAAGAACCTGTTTGAATACAAACCGGTTAAGAAACAACCGAGTCAGAAAACTTTGTCTTAACAGTAGGATGGATATATAAAGGGCGGGGGACCACTCCGGATACGGGCTGGTATTCATAATAATGAATTTTCCAAGACGTTCAGGATGACGGACTGCAAAACTTAACCCCGCCATCCCACCTATATCATGAACACAAAGATGCGCGGTTTTTAAATTAAAGACATCAAAAAAATCAAGGATAAATCCGCGAAGAAAGTTGAGATCATATAGTGCGTTTTCCGGCTTGTCTGACTTTCCGTGTCCTGGAAGATCCGGCGCCAGAACATAAAAATATTTCGACAGATCAGGAATCAGGTGCCTCCAAAGAAGACTGCTCGACGGCCAGCCGTGAAGCAGGATAAGTGGCGGATTTGCCTTGTCTCCATTTATCAATGTATTTATTTTAAGTTTGTTTCTTAAAGTAACATACATATTTTCCATTTTTTCCCTCCATCCGTTTATAAAATGTGTTGACCGGACGGCCAACCAATTTTGTGTTAAAATTTTTTCCTTTATCTGTCCCTGCAAAGCAGGTCAACAATGGCGGATTCGATGCCATCCCAGATGATCGTATTCC
>JAABPS010000317.1 GCA_011391835.1 Desulfobacteraceae bacterium | reverse complement strand
AAAAGCTGAAGGCCTATACCGTCGATTATTCCGGTAATGATGGCAGCCAAAGACTCAACCGGAAGAGCGGGGGTAATCAATTTCTGTTCTTTGGCTTTTTGAAGACAGGCTTCAAGTGCTTCTCTGAATTTACCATACAGTAATGCCAGTTCATGGTTGACAATCTCGCTGTTGCGTGCCACGGCAAAGCCTTCAAAAAAAAGGCTTAGAAAATCCGGATCATTTTCCATTACACCCCGTAGCAGACGAACAATCCCTTTTGCGTATCCTTCGGGCGTTTTATGACGGTCAAACACGGATGCGATCATTGCAATGCTGACTTCCATGTTTTCCTTGATCACGCGGGCCAGCATTTCATCCTTGTTTTTAAAATAATAATGCAAAAGACCCCTGGATACCCCGGCTTCTTTGGACACAAGACTTATAGTTGTCCCCATATACCCGTTTTGCGCTAGGATCGTTCTGACTGCGCTGAGAATTATCCCGTCTTTGGGATCATTATTTTTTGTCGGCACAATGTTTCCTTTTTTAATAATATCTATTAGTCAATAAAGAGACCGTCGGCGTATTGGCTGGACGACCATTCAGATAATAACAGGGCAATTATTTGTTGTCAAATATTTTTTAACTGGTGAATTCAAGTTGCAAGTGCACCACCTAATCCGCGTCTTAAGACTTGATGGGGTGACCGGTAGTCAAGGACTTTCTTGGTCTATAATTAAGTTTTTTGCCGCAAATACAAGATCTTCTTCTGTGATCTTAGTGATACTCCACCCGCAGAGCGGGTGGCCTCAGGTTGCCCCCTTAGGGGGGCTTTTAACTTCGGGAAAGCCCCGTTGGGGCTACCAAATTAACCCTAAATCCAGTTGTTCTTTCTCATCCTCTTCTTGCTCTCTTATGTATTTGCGTATCGCCTCTTCATCCAACCCAACCGTGCTGACACAATACCCTCTGGTCCAAAAGTGCAACCCTGACACCCGCTTCTTCCCC
>JAABPS010000316.1 GCA_011391835.1 Desulfobacteraceae bacterium | reverse complement strand
CATAGAATCAGGTGAAACCTCGAATGGGGCTCTTCGTTTTACTAAAGGTGAAGGAAGGCACGGAAAATTTTAGCAGATAGATTAAATTCCAGTTCACTTGGGTCTTTCCTAACTTATCTTTTTTCAGGAGGCTGCAATGGGTTTTGTTAAAACAAAAGAGGAGCTTGACAGTTACTACAGCCTGGGTGTCAGAAAGTTTTTCGGCGCAAAGATGCTGGGAGTGCTCATTGAAATAAAACCGGAAATAGCCTCAAGGCTCCTGCCTCCTCCGCTGACGCCTGCCGCTGCTCCAACAGGCCTGATATTTATTGCAGAGTATCCGGTAACCAACCTGGGTCCCGGCTACAAGGAGGCTGCCCTTTTTTTAACATGCACCTATCAGGGAGAGCAGGGAAGCTACTGCCTGTCCATGCCAATTGAGAGCGAAGAATCCCGTTTGTATAATGGGCGGGATATTTTTGGATTTCCAAAAAAGCAGGCCAGAATACATCTTGGAAAAAAAGGTCAGCAAGTCTATGGATGGGTGGAGCGGCACGGCATCACATTTGTAAAGATCGAGGCAGAGCTGACGGATTCACTTCCTGAACTTCCTCAGATGGGCGCTAACTTTCTTTTTAAGGCATCTCCCCGTATTGACCTCAAGCCTGGATTTGACGGCCCGGTTCTTCTTTGCAGGCATAAGACAGATATAGAAATGAAAAGCCTGGAAGTCGGGTCTGCAACACTTCACCTTCAGATGTCCCACGCAGATCCATGGGCGGAACTCGATGAGCCGAAGGTCATCATGGCGTTTTATCTGATCAGCAATAACACCATGCTGCCAGGGCAGGTTTTAGCCGAGGTTGACGGGAAAGCCTATCTTCCATACTATTTTAAGATAACTGATTTTTTTGAAGGAAAATAAAAAGGACACAAACAATGGTTGATTTTGATCTTACCAAAACCCAGAAGCAGATTATTTCGGCAGCGCATGAATTTGGAAAAGAAGTCATTCACCCTGCTGAAGTGGAACTGGACCGTATTGCAGATCCGGTAAAGGTTTTTGAAAGCGATCTCTTCTGGAATGTGTTATCCAGGGCATTTGAACTGGGTTTTTCTAAAATGGCGTTACCCGAAGACGTCGGAGGTATGGGGCTTGATCCCCTGACAACCGGTATGGTCTGGGAAGAGATTGCACGATGGGGGCCTGGATTTGCAACGTCCCTGATGCCTGGAAGCATTGTCCCGCAGTTGATTATATTTCTTGCCCCGGACAACAAGGAACTGGTGAACCGGTTTGTTATCCCCTATTGCGAAGATAATACGGGCAGGCATATTACGGCGTGGTGCAGCAGTGAGCCGGAGATTGGTTCAGATGGGAAAAACTATTACGATCTGAAAGTTCATCATCACACCAGCGCTGTTAAAAAGAACGGACGGTATGAAATCAGCGGGACAAAGTCTGATTTTCCATCAAACGGAGGTATTGCGAAGTCCTATATCGTATTTGCCTGTATAGACCCATCCTTGGGAATAAAGGGTTCTGGAACATTTGTAGTCCCCGGAGATGCGGTGGGGCTGAAAAGGGGTGAACCCTTAGACAAAATCGGTCTTCGGGTGCTTAACCAGACAGCGGTATTTTTTGATAAAGTAGAAATACCTGAAAATTATATGATTTTCCCATGCGGAGATGAGTATCCAACGCTTCATAATGCCATCGTTACTGTAGGCAATCTTGCCGTAGGCTACGTGGCAGTTGGCGTCATGCGCGCGGCATATGAAAACGCTCTGGAATATGCGAAGAAAAGAGTTCAATGGGGAAAGCCGATTTTTGAACATCAGCTTATTGCAAAAAAACTGTTTAACTGTTATCAGGCAATCGAGTCTGCGCGTGCCTTGCTCTGGAAGGGAAGCTGGCTGAGCATGAAGCAATTCCCCGGAGATCTGAAGACAAGTATTGCCGCTAAAATTTATGCAACCGAGCAGGCGGTCTGGCATACAGCGGAAATGATTGAAATTTTAGGCGCCTATGGCCTGTCAAAGGATTATCCGGTGGAAAAATATTCCCGGGACGCCAAATTACTGAAAATCATGGACGGCACCAATGAAACCCTTCTGGTCAAGGCCGCTGCCTTGTTGTAGTTATCTTTCATCAAATAACCTCTTCAAACCTTAAGAAAAGGAGACTTTGTGATGCAGCATAACCATAACGCAGATGGATATTTATTTTCCAAGCCGTATTCCTATTATGTTTTCGGACTGTTGTTCCTTCTGTACATGTTTGACTATATAGACAGGATGGTCATCGTTTCCCTGTTTCCCTATTTAAAAAATGACTGGGGGCTTTCGGATACACAATGCGGATTGCTTGTTTCCACTGTTTACTGGTCTATTGTCATTTTGTCTTTTCCGATATCTGTTTTTATTGACAGATGGAGCAGAAAAAAGAGCATCGGGATAATGGCAGTGCTCTGGAGTCTTGCTACAGTGAGTTGTGCTTTTACAAGAAGTTTCACCCAGCTTTTTATAGCCAGAACCGCTGTCGGAGCAGGAGAAGCGGGTTATGCGCCGGGCGGCACTGCCATGGTGTCTGCCCTGTTTCCTGAAAAGAAACGCTCCATGATGATGGGGCTGTGGACAGCAGCCCTCCCTTTGGGGAGTGCGATTGGGATTGTTGCCGGCGGATATATTGCTGTCCGTTACGGGTGGCGGCACGCATTTGGTATCGTGGCCCTTCCGGGGATGCTGATCGCCATATTGTTCTTTTTTGTGCGTGATTACAAAACAGTTGATCTTGAGAAAACGATAGAGAAAAATGCCGGATCCGGCAAAAGAAAGAAAATGGAAACAACGGAAATCATTCGCCAGTTTACACATACGCCTTCTCTCATACTTACCTATGCCGCATTTGCGGGTAATATGTTTCTCACCGCGGCGCTTTTAAGCTGGCTGCCCACCTATTTTCACCGGGTGGAGAATCTCTCCATGGAAAAGGCCGGCATGAAAGGCAGTATCGTAATGATGCTTGCCATTGTCGGATTTCCTCTGGGCGGTTTCCTCGTGGACAAATGGCGGATAAAAATGGTTCGGGCCAGGTTATTATTCCCCGCCATATCATCCTGCGTAACAGCTATTTTGTTTTTTTTCGCTTTTTATTTTTTGGAAGGAGCCATACAGTATTACGTTATCCTGGCAGGCGGGGTTACAGCGGCTGCATTTTCTCCGGCCGCCATTGCCGTTACACAGGATGTTGTTCATCCGGGATTAAGGGCAACGTCGTATAGTTTTTGTGTTATCGCCCAGAATTTGCTCGGCAGTTCACTGGGGCCTCTTTTTGTCGGTATGCTTTCCGACAGGTATGACATTCATACGGCCCTGACCATCGTGCCCCTTTTCTCATTCATTGCCGCAGTTCTTTACCTGACAGCTTCATTTTTCTATGAAAATGATTTGGCAAAAGTAGAAAAAGTGCAGATTCAAACTGAAGTTTGAAATTTGAAGCATTGTATGAATGTTCGTTAAAGGCAATGACAATATAGGAAGTAAATGATGACGGTCAAGGTATTGGATGTATTGAAGAAGGAGGTTCTTCAATCGGGTTTGTGCGTTGGATGCGGCGGATGTGTGGGTCTTTGTCCGCATATTCGCTTTTTCGACGGAAAGGTCATCTGCACGGATTCCTGCAATCTTGAGGACGGCAGATGTTATTTGGTTTGCCCCATCGTGGCTCAGATAAAAAAACTTCCATCTGACAAAGAACCTGTGGGAGCGTGTTTGAGTATTCATCGCTCAAGAGCCAAAGATAAAAAGCTTAGAAAAAAGACACAATACGGCGGCACCGTGAGCACGCTTGTCATTACTGCTCTTGAGGAGGGTCTCATT
>JAABPS010000315.1 GCA_011391835.1 Desulfobacteraceae bacterium | reverse complement strand
ACAAATTCTATCCTATTGAACTGCATAAGCATATAACTATGCCCAACCATTTTCATGGAATCATTCAAATTGTAGGGGCAGACCTATGTGTCTGCCCTGATAAAAGGGATGAATCTATTAAGGAGGGCGAACACACAGGTCTGCCCCTACATGACATGGTGCAATGGTTCAAAACAATGACGACAAATGAATATATACGAAATATTAAACAGAATGGATGGAAATCACTTAATGGAAAATTATGGAAACGCAAAATTACTATGGGCATATTATCCGAAATGAACATTCGTGCCACAGGCTATCTGAATATATTATGAATAATCCAAAAAATTGGCGGGAGGATACATATTATTTCTAAGAAATTCACTAAACGCGGACACTCATTGGGTCAATCAAGCCGGTATCCATTGCATGGATTAAAAAGGGTGGATCGTCCCACAACCCGCATTCATGAAGATCAGATTCAGCGCATTGACGAACGGGACAGCGGTTTTAGCCGGGCGAGCCGGGGGGATTTTGGAAGACGCCTTAAAAAAGAATATCTGCGATTCACACTCAAGCACCCATTATCCAAAGCACTCGTACAGATGGGGTTTGCTTTGCGTGATCGTGTTGATGGAGATGTGGCTCAGCAGAAGGCTCCCCTGCCGGATGATCCTGATTGGATGGCCGGGCATATTAAGGAGACTGCCTATTTTCTCAGGGCAGATATGGTCGGGATATGTGAGCTTCCGGCTTATGCTGTTTACAGTCACAGCAACTGGGATGATGGGAAAAAGATAGAACTGAATCATAAATATGCAATAGCCATCCTGATCGATCAGGATATACAGACAGCGCAGGCTTTTAATGGTCATGATTGGATCAGCAGTTCCATGAGTTTTATGGCCTATACGGCTTCCGGATTTATCGCCAGCATTTTAGCAGATTACATACGGCAGTTAGGCTATCCGGCCCGGGCGCACCATGCCACGAACTATCAAATTGTTGTGCCGCCCATTTTGCTTCTGGCTGGTCTTGGAGAAATGTGCCGCATCGGGGATATTGTTTTAAATCCCTTTCTTGGGGCCCGTTTCAAAGCAGCGGTGGTGACAACTGACCTTCCCATGACAGTCGATAAGCCCATTGATTTCGGGCTTCAAGATTTTTGCAGCAAATGCTTCAAGTGTGCCCGTGAGTGTCCATCCGGTGCGATCAGTTTTGGAGATAAGATCATCCATAATGGTTATGAGAAATGGCCGAATGAGGTTGAGAAGTGTACGGGCATGCGGGTGGGTAACAATAAGGGGGCCAGCTGCGGAATGTGCATTAAGGTTTGTCCCTGGAACAAGCCGGATACGCTTTTCCATAGATCTGTTAACTGGGCGATGCGGCATATCCCTGCTGCGCGCAGACTGGGTATATGGGGAGATGATCTCCTTGGTTATGGGAAACCGGACCCAAGGCGAAAGTGGTGGCTGGATTTAGAGGAGGTAAGGGGTGAACTTCGAATTCCGAAGTAAAGCGTAATGTTGGAAATGAAACAATCGTGAATTATAATCCAGGCATCCATCACCGCAGATCTATCCGTTTGAAGGGATATGATTATTCCCAGCCCGGGTTGTATTTTGTGACCATTTGCACGCAGGATCGATTGCCGTTGTTTGGAAAAATTAAAAACCGGCAAATGGTTTTAAATGATGCAGGTATAATGGTAAAAAATTGGTGGAATGAATTAAGTAATAAATACCCTAATATTGAATTGCACAGACATATAACCATGCCCAACCATTTTCATGGAATCATTCAAATTGTAGGGGCAGACCTGTGTGTCTGCCCTGATGATGAAAGGGACGGGCCAATCTTGCAGGGCGAACACGCAGGTTCGCCCCTACAGGCGATGGTTCAATGGTTTAAAACAATGACGACAAATCAATATATTTGCAATGTTAAAAGATTTGGATGGGGGCCATTTAAGGGCAAATTATGGCAGCGCAATTACTACGAACACATCATCCGGGATGAAAAATCGTACAATCTATTATCTGAATATATTGTGAATAATCCAAGAAACTGGAAGGCGGATACATATTATTGCCAGGCTTAATCCCTTGTTGAAAATATTTTCTGTCGTCCTAAATACTTTAGGCAAAGGAGGATCATATGAAATATGAAAAGCTCAAACATTATTTTATTGCCGCTGCGTTGTTTTTATTTTTTTTACCGCAGGCGGTATTCAGCCAGGAGCAGAACGTCCCTACAAAAAAGTCTTTCCTGTGGCGTGTTCAATCACCAACGGCCACTGTATTTCTTTTGGGGTCCATTCATTTTATGAAGCCAGAGATGTATCCGCTCAATTCGATCATTGAGGATGCTTTTGATCAATCGGCTTATCTGGTGGTGGAATTAAATCCGCTCACCATGGACCAAAATAAAATGCAAAATGAAATAATGCTCAAAGGAATATATCAGGGAGATAGAACAGTAAAAGATGATCTCAGCGAAGATGTCTTCGCCATGCTTAAAACCCATCTTGAGAAAAACAATATGCCCATGGATAATTTTATAAAGTTCAAGCCAGGCATGATTGTCATGACAATGACATCACTGCAGATCATGAAGCTGGGTTTTTCGCCGGAGTACGGCATTGATTTGCATTTTATCCGAAAAGCTCAGGGGGAAAAGCCAATTTTGGAACTGGAAACCATGGATGAACAGATGGACTTGCTGTTAGACAATTCGTTGAATAATGATTTAATCGTCAAGAGCAGTATTTTGGAATGGGAAAAAACCGAAGAGGTATTGGAAAAAACAATCGCATTGTGGAAGATCGGCGGTGCGGATCAGATGACCGCTCTGATCATCGACGAACCGCTAAAGACGAATCCTGAATTTTTGCCTGTTTACCAAAAAATGTTTTTTGACAGAAACAGGAAGATGGCCAGCAAAATTACACAGTTTTTAGGGAGCAAACACACCTATTTTGTGGTTGTGGGGTCTGGCCATTTGATCGGGGGGAATGGCATTGTCCGTCTGCTGGAGAAGGCGGGGCATGATGTTACCCAACTGTGAGAAGTTTTTAGAATATCTTTTTTCGTGCAATGCACGGCATCCATTCTGCTCGGCGTAAAGCGTTTGTACCTCTTCAGGAATTGAGTTAATCCACATGCAGGGTCTGACCGGGAAAGATTCTGCTGCTGTCAGAGAGATGGTTTATTTGAAGAAGACGATCTATGGACATATTATGCTGCTGGGCAATATTAAAAGGGGTATCTCCTTCTTTAACCAGATAGACCTTGTATGATGTTTCCGCGGAAGCGAGCGGCTGGCCTTCACCGCTGTCTGCCAGTATTCGTAACACTTGTCCGATATGAAGTTCCGTTGACGGAAGGCTATTGTCCTGCTGGATTTTTTTTACGGTTGTCCCATACCGTTTGGCAATATTGAACAGCGAATCTCCGCTTTTGACCACATGGGTTCCGGGGAGGTTATATGCTGTCTGTTCCTTTGTCGTCTGGCTGTAGGTCGCAGATCCGGAAAGCGGGATTTTAAGTATCTTCCCTGCAACGATATAGTTAGATTTGCGCAGGTTGTTCACCCGCATGATGCTGTTTACATGGATACGATATCTTCTGGCGATGGTGGAAAGGGTTTCACCATATCTGACCCGGTGATAAATGTATGCGGGTTTAGGCGGTGAAGATACAGGAAGTGAATCTATTTTTGATAAGAGCATTTCACTGCTTCCTATCGGTATTCTAAGCGTGTAATCTTCGGATGGTAAAATGCTGTAGCGAAGTTCAGGATTTAACTCTTTTAAATCTGCTTCCGTGGTTCCTATTTCTTCTGCGATATTTTTCAAATGAACCTGTTTGGATACCGGCAGGGTTTCAAATTGTAATGGCGG
>JAABPS010000314.1 GCA_011391835.1 Desulfobacteraceae bacterium | reverse complement strand
GCAATCTTTCTTATATGCTGCGGTTCCAGCCAGGCATTAGTACGTTCAATTCTCAATTCCTCTTTGGCATCTATGAAAATGATTTTGCCTTTTCTCTCCTTCGGTTTTTTCATCCGGCAAACGAGTAAACAGCTTTCCATACTGCTGTTGTAAAAAAGGTTTTTACCAAGCCCTATCACCGCATCAACATAATCTTCTTCAATCATTTTCCTGCGTATTGCGCTTTCCGCATCTCTGAACAAAACGCCATGCGGCCAGAGAACCACGCTTCTGCCGGTTTCAGGATTAAGGCTTGTCATAATATGCTGCTGGAAAGCATAATCGGCGCAGCCTTGAGGCGGTGTTCCCCAGATATTACGGCCAAACGGGTCGTTCATCCACTTTTTCTGATTCCATCGCTTTACGCTGTATGGAGGATTCGCCATGATGACATCGAATTTTTTAAGCTCGTCATTTTCAAGTATCTGCGGACTTTCAAGAGTATCACCCTGCACAATTAGAAATTCATCCACATTGTGCATAAACATATTGATGCGGGCTATGGCTGAAGTGATAAGGTTCAGTTCCTGACCGTATAATTTCAATGTCCGGTATTCTTTGCCCTGTGCTTTTACATGCAGTGTGCTTGAGAGCAAAATCCCGCCGCTTCCACAGGTAGGATCATAGATGCTTTCGCCGCTTTGGGGGTCTGTAATCTGGGTCATGAGTTTTACAACTGTACGATTGGTGTAAAACTCGGCTGCTGTGTGGCCGCTGTCATCGGCAAATTTCTTGATCAGATATTCGTAGCCTTCGCCCATGATATCGTGAGGGACATTGCTGACCGTTAAATCCATTTTGCTGAAATGTTCAATTAGATCAAGCATTTTTTCATCACTCATACGGCGCTTATTCGTCCACTGTGCATCGCCGAAAACATCGTGAAGCATTTCAAAATTGGCTTTTTCAATGCAGTTTAATGCTTTTTGTAAAGCGGCGCCGACATCAACGGTTTTTTTGCGAACATCTTCCCAATGACAACCTTTTGGTATCTGGAACCGGTGATTTTCACGAAACAAAGCATAATCAAGATCATTCCCGCTTTCAGCAAGGGCTGTTTGATATTCCTCATCCCATACATCGCTGATGCGCTTAAAAAACAGCAAGGGGAATATGTATTGTTTAAAGTCGGCGGCATCAATCATTCCGCGAAGAATGTTGGCTGCTCCCCAGAGGTAATCTTCAAGTTGTTTCTTGGTCATCAATTATTTTCCCTTAAAATTAGTGGGGCCAGCTCAATAAAGCTTAAATTGAAATGTCCCTTTAATAGTTATCCATGACATCGGAGTTATCAGGACCTGGAACATTTATTTCTTTCTTTGCGTGCCCTGATTCCCACCTCTTGTCGAGATAATATAAAACAGGCACTGTCATACGGGAGAAAAGCAGGGATGCCACTTCGCCTGCCATCAGCGATATAGCAAGACCCTGGAAAATAGGATCAAAGAGTATGACCGAGGCGCCTACAACCACGGCTGCCGCTGTCAGCATCATGGGCCGGAACCTTACGGCGCCGGCATCTATAACTGCCTGGTCAAGAGGCATACCTTGAGAAATCCGCAGTTCAATGAAATCAACCAGAATTATCGAGTTTCTTACCACAATTCCTGCTCCCGCTATAAAACCTATCATGGAGGTCGCGGTAAAAAATGCGCCCATCAGCCAGTGCGCTGGTAATATTCCGATAAGGGAAAAGGGTATGGCGGCCATTATTACAAGAGGAGTTGAAAATGACTGGAACCATCCTACAACAAGCACGAATATCAGTATGAGAACCACCGCGAAGGCTATTCCCAGATCCCGGAATACTTCATAGGTTATGTGCCATTCACCATCCCATTTCATGGAGAAACGGCGATCGCTGTCAGGAAGCGCCGAGGTATGCTGAACTATTTTGTAGCCTTCGGGAAGAGATATGGCGTCTATCTTTTTTTTCATTTCCAGTATGGCATAAACCGGGCTTTCCTTTTCGCCGGCAACATCTCCGGTTACATAAACTACCGGCATCAGATTTTTGTGGTATATGCTCTTGTCTATTTCTGTTTCAGACGCCCTGACAAGACTTGAAACGGATATGAGCCGTCCGTCCGGCTGTGATATTTTTATTGCTTCGAGACGTTCAATTCCAGCCCGCTCCGAAAGGGGAAGTTTAAGCATTATGGGAACATCTTCTTTTTCCCTGGGCTGGTGAAGGAGGCCGGCCTGCCGCCCGGAAAGCGACATTGCGATGGCTTTTGATACCTGGTCCGCGCTGATACCGTGAAGAGCCGCTTTTTCCTTGTCAATAACAAGGTTTAACCTTGGCTGTTTTTCCTCCATGTACCAGTCGACGTCAACAACACCGGAGGTTTCTTCCAAAATCGCCTTGATTTCCCCTGCTATCAGGCGCTGCCTGTTGTAATCGGGACCGTAAACTTCGGCCACAAGGGTTGAAAGCACCGGGGGACCGGGAGGGACTTCGGCGATTTTAATTGAGGCATTATATTTGCCGGCTATCTTCTGCAAAGGAGTCCTGACGCGCTTTGCTATGTCATGGCTCTGGTCCGCTCTTCGCCCTTTTTCAACGAGGTTCACCTGTATATCGGCCACGTTCGGTCCTCTGCGCAGGAAGTAGTGGCGCACAAGACCATTGAAATTGAAAGGCCCCGCCGTGCCGGCATAGATTTCATAATCAACAACCTCATTGACGGTTTTAATATAATCCCCCATATCAAGAGCGGCGGAAAGAGTCTCTTCGAGGGTCGAGTGTTCGGGCATGTCGATTATTACCTGAAATTCACTCTTGTTGTCGAAAGGAAGCATCTTGACCTGGACTTTTTTAATTAACACAAGACCCATGGAGATCAGGAGAAGTAAAGAGACTATTATAAGAAATGCCGAACGATTGAAAGGTTTATGTATAAGAGAAGCCATGACCCGGCGGTAAAGCAGAGTGCTCCATCCCTCTTTCTCCTGTCCGTGGCTTTCATTTCCTCTTTCTTTGATAAGTTTCATAGAAGCCCATGGAGTTACAACAAACGCCACGATAAGTGAAAATATCATCGCCGCTGAAGCTCCGACAGGGATGGGGCGCATGTAGGGACCCATCAGGCCTCCCACGAATGCCATGGGAAGTATCGCGGCTATGACTGTCATAGTCGCGAGAATTGTTGGGTTTCCAACCTCGTCAACCGCTTCAATCGTGACCTTAACTTTCGGGCGCTTCTCATTTTCCGGGAGCCTTAAGTGGCGCACAATGTTTTCAACGATAACTATCGCGTCGTCAACCAGTATTCCGATTGAAAATATGAGGGCGAAAAGAGTAATGCGGTTCAAGGTGTACCCGTAAAGGAAAAATACAGAAAGGGTCAGGGCGAGGGTAACCGGTATTGCGAGAGCTACTATTCCAGATTCACGGCGGCCGAGCGTGAACCAGATGAGTATTGAAACCGATATTATCGCAATCATCATGTGCAAAAGAAGTTCGTCAGACTTTTCTTTCGCTGTTTCGCCGTAATGCCTTGTTATTGTCATGTTTATGTCGCTTGGTATTACGGTCGCTCTGGCATCTTCAATTCTTCCAAGTATCCTGTTAGCGACTGTTATGGCATTTGTGCCTTTTCTTTTTGCTATCGTCATGGTAACCGCGGGAGAAGCGCTTTTGGGGAGATCTTTTACCGCGATATTTTTATATTCTATAGCAGGGCCTGCTCCGAAAAATACGTACTGATCCGGTTCGGCGGGTCCGTCTGAAATCACTGCTACATCGCGCAGGTAAACAGGCCTCCCATCATGGACGGATACAATAACGTTTTTAACATCTTCGGCATCACGCAGGAAAGCTCCCG
>JAABPS010000313.1 GCA_011391835.1 Desulfobacteraceae bacterium | reverse complement strand
ATTATCTTTTTTTTAACAAGCAGGTTCATGAATTTTTCGGATATACCCGGGATCAACTTGCCAGCATGACGTACAGGGATTATCTAACTCCCCAGGAGGCAAAAAGGACTTACAAGGTATTTAATGAAGTGTATAGAACAGGAAATGAAGGCATCCTGCATGATCATACCATCATTCGAAAGGATGGATCCATTGGGGTGACTGAGGTTCGTATTTCGTTAATTCGAAATAAGGCTGGTAAGCCGTGTGGCTTTTATGGCGTCACACGCGATGTGACGGATAAGCGAATAACAGAAACGGCCCTTCAAGAAAGCATGGGGAAAATCCAAACCATCCTTGATACGATGGAAGATGAGTATTTCGAACTTGATTTGAACGGCACGATTACATTTTGTAATTCAGCGATGCTCAGAAATTCTGGATACTTCCATGATGAACTGGCGGGGATGAACTATAAAGAATTTACACTGCAGGAGGTGTCCAAGAAGATTTATGAAAGTTTTAATAAGGTTTTTACTACCGGAAAACCTGTCAAGGAAATTGAGTTGGAGGTAATTAAAAAAGATGGAACTCCCCGGATTGTTGAAATTTCAATTTCGCTTTTAAAGGATTTATCGGGGAAACCCCTTGGATTCCGGGGAATTGCAAGAGATATTACCGAACGAAAAAGGATCGAGGAGAGCATAAAGGAACGGGAAGAAAAATTCCGCACTATCCTTGAAACCATGGAGGAAGGATATTTTGAAATTGATCTTTCAGGAAAATTTACTTTTGTAAACGATGCGGAGTGCAGATTGCACGGGCGCTCCCGTGAGGAAATGATAGGATACAATCTTCGTAAAAACACCTCGAGCACGTCTGAAAACAAAAACAGAATGTACAATTTTTATAATCAGGTCTATCGCACCGGAAAGCCTTTACGCTCGGTTGACTGGGAACTGAAACGAAAAGATGGATCGTCCATATATGTCGAAACATCCGTTTCCCTGATAAAAAATGATAAAGGTGAGCCTATTGGTTTTCGCGGGGTTTCTCGGGATGTAACGGAGAGAAAAAAAGCTATTGAGGCTCTGAGAGAAAGTGAAAAGAAGTATCGCAATATTCTTGAGAATATGGAAGAAGGGTATCTGGAAGTGGATCTTGCCGGCAATTATACGGTCGTAAATCAGGCGTTGTGCGAAATTCATGGCTGCTCGCGTGATGAATTAATAGGCATGAATAACCGGGAGTACTCAACGCCTGAACAGGCAAAACGAATGTATACGATTTATAACACTGTTTACAGGACAGGTATCCCCGCGAAAATAGTTAACTATGAGATTATTCGGGAAGATGGGTCTGTACGAAATATGGAGACGTCGGTATCATTACTCCGAAATGAAAAAGAAGAGCCTACAGGATTTTCAGGAATTACCAGAGATATGACGGAGAGAAGACGGGCAGAAGAGGCTCTCCGAAAAAGTGAGGAAAAATATCGCACAATCCTCGAAACCATGGAAGAAGGATATTATGAAGTTGATCTTGCCGGAAATTTTACTTTTTTTAATCCTGCTGAGCTTCGAATTCATGGACTCGCCAGCGATGAATTAAATGGACTGAATAACCGGGAGTTTTCATCTGCAGAAACATCCGAACGGGTGTACAAAATCTTCAATGAGGTATATCGAACCGGAGTTCCGTCAAAGGTCATTGATTATGAGATAGTAAAAAAAGATGGTTCGCGTATTACTCTGGAAACATCCGCGTCACTGATGCGGGATGAAAATGGCAAACCCATGGGATTCCGGGGGATTTCACGGGATGTAACCGAAAAAACAAAGGCCCAACAGGCACTCAGAGACAGTGAAGAAAAATACCGCTTGCTGATCGAAAATGCCAATGACGGGATATTCATTTACCAGGATGATGCGATTAAGTTTCCCAATCCACGAGTCCAAGAGCTTACAGGGTTTTCTGCTGAAGAATTGAAGGCCTTATCGTTTGTTCAACTGGCTCATCCGGATGAGCAGGACAATTTTATTCAAGAGCAACGAAGACAGGTCGTCAGTACAAATCATGCACGGATATTTACGTTTAGAATAAAAAATAAAAAGGATGAAATATATTGGATCGAAATGAGCAGCATTCGGATCACATGGGAAACAAAACCGGCGGAGCTGGTATTTCTCAGAGATATTACCGAAAAGAAGAAAATTGAAGTTCAGCTTCTTCAAGCGCAAAAAATGGAAGCGCTTGGTACCCTGGCAGGCGGCATCGCTCACGACTTTAATAATCTGCTCATGGGGATTCAAGGGAATGCCTCGTTGATTCAACTGGCTCTGGGGGATGGTAATCCTCATAGCGATAAACTCAAAAGTATCGAGCAGTTAGTAAGGGATGGATCGGATCTTACCCGGCAGCTGTTGGGTGTAGTCAGAGGCGGAAAATATGAAGTCATGCCGACAAATATGAACCGGATTGTTGAAAAAAGCTCCGATCTGTTTGGAAGGACACGAAAGGAGATCAGTATTCATAAGGTGCTCAAACAGGATCTGTGGGTTGTGGCTGTGGATCGAAGCCAGATCGAGCAGGTCTTATTAAATATTTATGTGAATGCATGGCATGCCATGCCGGAAGGCGGAGATATTTATCTTGAAACAAAGAATGTAACCCTTGATGAATACTATACCAAAAGTTACGGTATTGAACCGGGAAAATTCATACGAATTTCTGTTACAGACAATGGCATTGGTATGGATGAAGAAACTCGAAAAAGAGTGTTTGACCCGTTCTTTACAACAAAGGAAATGGGAAGAGGAACCGGTCTGGGGCTTGCATCTGCCTATGGTATCATTCGAAACCATAAAGGAATTATCAATGTGTATAGCGAGGTAAAGCAGGGAACAACGTTTACGATATACCTGCCCGTCTCAGACAGAGAGGTTAAAGAAGAAAAGCCTCATGAAGAAGAAATACTCACCGGGACAGAAACCATTATTTTTGTGGATGATGAAGATATGATCATCGAAGTTGGAAAGCAGCTTCTGGAAATACTTGGCTACAAGGTCATACTCGCAAAAAGCGGACGAGAAGCCATCGATGTGTATCAAAAGGGAAAAGAGAATATTGATCTGATCATACTGGATATGATTATGCCTGGAATGAGCGGGGGCGATACTTATGATAAACTGAAACTCATCAATCCAGAAGTAAAAGTACTTCTGTCCAGCGGATATAGTTTAAATGGCCAAGCTGAGCGAATATTGGAAAGAGGCTGCAAAGGGTTTATACAAAAACCCTTTAATCTGGAAGAGTTGTCAAAAAAGATACGAGAAGTTCTGGATAAATGAAATAGCAGATAGAACTAAAAGAAATCCGCACAAAAAGGTCGATATGTTGTACGAAATACGTGGTCATATACCGCGACAGCTTCATTCGTATGCACCTCAAGTCTGCCCATTCGTGCAGCTTGCGTAGCGGTTATCTGCCCAAAAATAATCATCACAAATGTATCTATTGGTATGGTCAATTCCGGTTTTTTATTTGTTTTGCTAATGGTTGCGCTGCCGGCTGATATGTTCAATTCCCAGCATCCGTTGTTCCATGGGCACAGATCATCTAAAATTTCAAAAACAACTTCTCCCTTTTCACAGTAGCGCCGCTGTTCAAGCGTTGAAGAAATATTGATGATTCGTGCCAGCATCCCATCTGCAGATCGGATATTGAGTTTTCGGGGTTCCTGCAACAGGTGCGGCAGGGGATCATCCGAAGGAACGCGTATCCAATTAATATCTGTTACAAGATGCATGGTGGATAAGAAATCCCATATAGCGACATACGCAGATGGAGTGAGCCATGCCAAATCCCGGATAAAAAGACGCTGCCACGGCTGACCGAATTCAACGTTTTGC
>JAABPS010000312.1 GCA_011391835.1 Desulfobacteraceae bacterium | reverse complement strand
CCTCAGGCTCATCAACCGGGTATACACCTCTCTCCGGAAACAGTGGAGTAAGCGGCCAGGGGTTCGGAGTCAACTTCCCGGCCGCGATGTCGGCAACGGGTTCTGGCTCGCTCGGCCTCATATTCGGGATCCTGGGTGATGATATCCTCGAAATGCAATTGAGCGCCCTCCAGAAGGACGGCAAGCTTAATATCCTTTCCAGCCCCTCTATCACGACCCTCGATAATCAAACAGCCTATACGGAAAACGGGGAGAGGGTTCCCTATGTAACAGAAGAGGTAAGCAACACGGGCGCTGTTACACGTTCGGTAAAATTCGAGGATGTTGTCCTGCGCCTTGAGATTACGCCGCACGTCATTGACGGCAAAAACCTCAAAATGAAGGTGGAAGTAAAAAAAGATGAGGTTGATTCCAGCAGGAATGTGAGTGGAAATCCATACATCTATAAAAAGAAAACAAATACCAATCTGATTGTGAGGAATGGCGAGACGATTGTGATTTCAGGATTATCAAAGCAAAAAAAGACTGATTCCGAGAGCGGTATCCCCGCATTAAAGGATATACCTTTTCTGGGATGGTTATTTAAAGGAGAGGGAAAGGGCGAATCAATGGAGGAGGTGTTGATTTTCTTAACTCCAACCATATTACCCGTACAGGCGACCTCATCATTATCGGAGATGCCTGAAAAAAAGGCCCATCAATAAGAGAAACATGGATTATTTCAAGATTCTAAATCTAAAAAAAGAACCCTTTTCCAACTCGCCGGAACCGGAATTTTTCTTTCAGTCCGACAAGCATTTGGGATGCCTGCAAAAATTAGAACTCGCAGTGCGCCTCCGTCGCGGATTGAACGTTGTTATAGGTGATGTTGGAACCGGGAAAACCACCCTGTGCAGGCAGCTCATCCTTAAATTCGCAGAAGCTGAACATGACAGTGGAAACACAGAAACACATCTTCTCATGGATCCGGCCTTTACAAACCCTCTCGAATTTTTATCCGCCGTCGCGCTGACTTTCGGTATATCCTTCTCCGGTAATTCTGACAGTGAATGGCAATTCAAGGAAAATATAAAAAAATACCTTTTGGAAAAGAGTGTTGATGAGGGAAAGATCGTCGTTCTCATAATTGATGAAGGACAAAAACTCCCGGATTTCTGTCTTGAGATACTTCGCGAGTTCCTCAATTATGAAACGAATGAATGTAAGCTATTGCAAATTGTGATACTCGCGCAAAGAGAATTCGAGCAGACGTTAATAAGACATAAAAATTTCGCGGACAGAGTTAACCTTTACTATTTTCTGGAGCCTTTGAATTTCCGGGAAACCCGCGGCATGGTAAGGTTCCGTATTGAAAAAGCCGGCAATACAGGTGAAACTCCATCATTGTTTACTTATCCGGGTTTGTTAGCTCTGTATCTTGCCACAAAAGGTTATCCTCGAAAAATTGTAACGTTGTGTCATCAGGTTATTCTCGCCTTAATAATTCAAAATCGTTCAAAAGCCGGCTGGTTCATGGTTCGTTCGTGCGCAGGAAGGGTTTCCATAAGACAGGGAAAAAGCTTTCGGTTTCTTATGGCGACAAGCCTCTCCGCTTTATTTGTGATTATTGTCGCGGCAGGTTTATTCTACGGCAAAATATCCGATAGTAAACCGACGAAAGAGGTATCGGATACCTTTAAGGAAAAGAAGAATCCTACAGGTACGGAACTCGTCCTGAATAAGATTGATAAGACTGATACGGCTGTTAAGACTGCATTGAGCGAAGAGATACCTTTGCCGGAAGCAGTTGCAAAAATCTCACATGAGTTGCCGGCGCCGGGACAAACTATGCCTGATAGTCTGGGAAAGCTGACAGTTAAAGGCGGCAGAACTGTGTGGTGGATGCTCAAAGATTTTTACGGGGATTTCGAAGACGGGCAGTTTAAAGCGGTTGAATCCGCAAATCCACACATTAAGGATCTCAACATGGTTATGGCGGGAGAGGTTGTGAATCTTCCTGCTATTCCAGCCAAAGCAATTCCCTTGCCGGCGGGTAAATATCTTGTACGGGTTGCAGCTAATGGAAATATCGAAGAGATTTATGAATTATACAGAAATAATCAAAAATTATTGCCGTCTCTGCGCTTTCTTCCATATCGGAACAGCAGAGAGGGTCTGATCTTTGCCATTTTTTTGAAGGAAGCCTATAACAATCCGGGATCAGCCCGTGATGCGGTGGGGAAACTGCCTCAGCCGCTTGCGTCAAATGCCGCCGTGCTTGATAAACTGGATGATGACACGGTGTTTTTCACTAATCGCAGAAGCGGGGGGCTTGAAGCAGAGTGACAGTTATTTTTAAAAAAAAGCTTGGGGAGATTCTTTTAGAGGAAAAGCTTATTACGGAAGAACAGCTCGGTAAAGCACTTGCCGAACAGGGAAACAGCAAACTCAAATTGGGGCAGTATCTCATCAGGCGTGGAATCATAAGTGAAGACCAGATAGTTGATTTTCTCGGCAGACAGTTAAGGATCAGGAAATATCATCCTGATATGTATAAACTTGACATTAAACTGGCGCAGCTGATCACAATTGATTTTGCACAGAGGTTCAGGCTGGCGCCACTTAATAAAGAAGGCCGTCTTTTAACTGTGGCAATGACGGACCCCATGGATATCGCCGCCATGGATTTTATTGAGTCAATAGCAGATTGTGAAGTTGAAGCAGTGATTTGTACCGAACGTGAATTTAATCAGTTAATCAGCGGTTTATACGGTATTCAATCGGGCATTAGCGGTGTTTTGGGAGATCTGGAGACCGAAACCAAGATCGTTGCCGAAAAAGAGGAGGATTTCGCCACACAGGATATCCAGTTGGCATACCTTCAGGATATGGCCGGAGAGGCGCCTGTTATCAGAATCGTCAACTCCATCTTTTTGCAGGCCATCCGCGAAGGGGCAAGTGATATTCATATCAGTCCCCAGCAAAATTCCATTCAGATGCGGTTCCGCATAGACGGCAAGCTTCATGAAGTAGCAGCTCCTTCAAAGTCAATGTTTTTGCCGATTGTCGCCAGGATAAAGATACTGGCCAATGTGGATATTACTATCACAAGAATACCCCAGGATGGGCGTTTCACTCTACGGATGGAAAATAAGGAGATCAATGTCCGTGCCTCTTCAATACCTACTATCTATGGAGAAAATCTTGTTTTGCGACTATTGGATGCCAGTTCAGGCATCTATTCTCTGGATCGTATCGGTTTAACCAGGGAGGACACGGAGAAAATCAGGTCAATTATTCAAAAACCTTACGGAATGATCCTTAGCACAGGCCCGACGGGGAGCGGAAAAAGTACAAGTATCTATGGCATACTGAACGAACTCAACAGTTCTGACTGCAGTATAATGACTCTAGAAGATCCTGTTGAATACCGGATTCAAAATATCAGGCAGGTTCAGTTGAACATTAAAGCGGGGATGACATTTGCCAGCGGACTCAGATCAATTCTCCGTCAGGACCCTGATATAATCATGGTTGGAGAAATCAGGGATGCCGAAACAGCGGCAATTGCGATCCGGGCGGCCCAAACCGGCCACCGCGTTTTAAGCACGATACATACCAATAATGCGGTAGGTGCGATTTCCCGCTTTATTGATATGGGAATCGAGCCATTTCTTCTTTCTTCAACGCTTCTTATGTGTATTGCCCAGCGACTGGTCAGGACAATCTGTCCTTATTGCCGGGAGCCGTATAATCCGCCGGAAAAAGTACTTGCCTCGCTTGGTATCCAAAACCGGGATGAGGCGAATTTTCAGCGCGGCAAAGGATGCAACCAGTGTTTCAATACGGGATACAAGGGGCGAACAGGCGTATTCGAGTTGCTTACTATTGATGAACTTGTTCGTGATATGATTACAAATAGAAAACCGGC
>JAABPS010000034.1 GCA_011391835.1 Desulfobacteraceae bacterium | reverse complement strand
TATCATGCCCGTGCGGAAACAGATGATGCCACATGGGTTTATGTGCCTGAGATTAAAGCCGCTTTTGTGGGGGATCTCATTATAGCGGGATTTCCAAATATTGGGAACCCCTTCAAACCCACCCGTTTTGCCCTCTCATGGGCCAGAGCACTGGAGGCGGTTCGCAGGAAATCTCCTGAACTGCTTATTGCTCATGGTGGAAGGGCTGTTTATACGGGCGATGATGTCAGAGAACTTTTAGATGTTACCATAGAGGGGATTCATGCGATCCACGATCAGGTAGTTGAATGTATTAATAAGGACGTGCCGGTTGATGAAATAATTCACAGGGTAAAGCTCCCAGGCCATCTTACGGATCATCCATATCTTAAGTTTATCTATTCACGACCTGAGTTTGCTGGTTACAATATTTACAGGTGGTATCATGGATATTTTGATCATAATCCTGCGCACCTTCTCCCAAGGCCTGCCAGAGAAGTAAACAATGAAATATGCAATCTAATCGGGGACGGTGAACGTATCCTGAGCCGTTCGAAAGAATTGTTTGAAGATGGTCATACCCAGCTTGCGCTTCAGGTACTGGATGTTCTTTTAAATAAAGAACCGGATCATATTGAATCACGAAAGCTCAGGCTGAAGATTCTTGAAAAGCTGTGCGGAGAAGATTATTGTCTCATGTCACGCAACACATGGGTTTACTTTATGGATAACGACAAGCAATTTCTTGGACTGAAGGGCTGACGCGTGATTACCAGTAAACCGGGTCGAATCACAGACGATATGTATATGCTGGGGCCTTCGGGCATTCCTGTCTTTCTGTTAAACGGGGAGGGCCCTGTACTATTTGATGCCGGGTTTTCCTTTCTTGGCCATAAGTACGCAAAGGATATTAAAGGGGTTCTGGGCAGCAGAGAGCCAATGTATTTATGCTTGACCCATGTTCATTATGATCATTGCGGCTCTGTATCTGTTTTAAAACATCATTTTACACATCTCACCGTGGCTGCATCTGCTTTATCCATGGATATACTCAAAAGGCCCAATGCCATCAACCTGATGACCCGGCTGAGCAGTGAAGCAGAAACATTTGCAGCTACAGGAGGCAATACACATCCGCCTGCCAAACCATTTCAGTTGTTTGATATTGACCAGATCGTGAAGGGAAATGATGTGATTGAACTGGAGAACGGTTTGTCCATACAGGTGATTGAGACGCCGGGCCATACCCGGGATCATGTATGCTACTATATACCGGAGAAGAAAATACTGATTGCAGGCGAGGCGGCCGGCATACCGGATGCTACTGGTTATATTGTAATCGATTGTCTGGTTGATTATGCGATGTTTCGCAACTCCGTTGAAACGCTTGCGCATCTGGATATTGACGTCCTCTGTTTAGGACATGATTTTGTTTATACGGGTGAAGACGCACGACAATATATGACGCACGCTGTTGACTCCTGCGAAAAATTTCTGCATCTGGCCGCGACCTGCCTTGAGGATGAACAGGGACATATGGAACATGCCATGAAACGGATACGGCAAATTGAGTATGACAGCAAGGAAGGATTAAAACAATCCGAAGCCGCATATATGATCAACCTTGAGGCGAGGCTGAATGCTGTTAAAAAACATTTGAATAAAAAACACTCATCTGTCTTGAGATAACCCATGAAAAAGAAACCTGATTTAAATGTAAATATAGGCGGACTGGATCTTCAAAATCCCGTGATGACAGCGTCGGGGACATTTGGATATGCAGATGAATTCAACGAACTGGTTGATTTAAACCGTTTGGGGGCCATCATCGTTAAGGGCCTGTCTCTTGAACCTTCCAGGGGGAACCGCCCACCACGTATTGTGGAAACGCCCTGCGGAATGCTAAATGCCATTGGCCTTGAGAATGTCGGGATAGAGGCATTTATAAGAGACAAACTGCCATTTTTAAAAACATTGTCACCGCCGGTCATTGTAAATATTTATGGGAAAAGCATAAACGAATACGCTGAAATCGCCCTGCGCCTGGAAGACGTTGAAGGCGTCTCAGGCATTGAAATCAATATCTCCTGCCCCAATGTCCAGGCAGGGGGAATTGCTTTTGGCGTTGACCCCAAAGCAGCGAAAAGAGTTGTCCGTGCTGTCAGAAAAAAAACGACCAAGCCGCTGATGGTAAAGCTCTCTCCCAATGTCACAGACATTACAGAAATTGCTGCCAGTGTTGAATCGGCAGGCGCGGATGCTATTTCACTGGTCAATACCTTTACCGGGATGGTCATCAACATTGAGACCCGGCGTCCCATGCTTGACAATATCACCGGAGGGCTTTCCGGTCCGGCGATAAAGCCCATTGCGCTTCGCATGGTATGGCAGGTTGCCCGGAAAGTAAATATTCCGGTTATAGGCATCGGCGGTATTATGACTGCAAACGATGCAATTGAATTTTTCATAGCAGGCGCTATGGCCGTACAGATCGGCACAGCGAATTTTGTCAATCCGCGTGCAACCATGGATGTGATCGACGGCATTGAAACCTATTTATCTGAAATGGGTATTCCCCGGGTTACTGATCTTGTCGGCACATTAAATGTATAAGAATTCACACGTAGATTTTTTATGTGGTTGACCTGGTTAGCGTTAAGATGGTCTGAATACCCCCTTTTTTTTAGCATGGATGGCCCATTGACAGATGTGGGCGATTTTTTGAGATTACATGGAAACGCAATTAAACGATACATTAAGCACATCTCATTCCAAAGCCCGTGCCACGCTGGCTGCAGTTGGTTCGATAATGCTGTGGTGCTGGAGCGGTGTCTGTTTTAGAAAAGGTTCTGAAGCATTGGGAGATATGGTCTATCTGGCACTGATGACAGGCAGCGGAACGTTAACCGTACTTATCATCCAGAGGCTGAGGCGGCGGCCGTTCATAGATCTTTATTGTATCCCTCTCAGGGTAAAGCTGGCCGGTTTTTTTGGGGTTGCGCTTTATACTGTGATGCTGGCCGCTGCTTTTGGAATGGCTGAGTCCAGCGATCTGGGGCAGATAAATCTCGTTCACTATCTGTGGCCGATCTGGATCGTCATATTAGGTATCGGGATGCTTAAAGACAGACCCAATATCCCGCTGACATTTACAGGGGTTTTGTGCGGCTTTACGGGTGTGGTGATTTCCCGCGATATGGATAGTTTTTTTCGAACGCCCGGAGAACTCATCCCCTATATTTTGGCGTTGACCGGCGGACTTTTATGGGCTGTTTATTCTGTGCTTCTTAGAAAATGGCGGGTCCCTGAAGAGAAAGGGGGAACAGCATTTCACTTTGCTGTATGCGCACTTATTTCTGCTTTTATCGCCGGGTTTAAAGGGCAATGGAGCAGTATGCCCGGGTGGAGCTTGGATACACTCTTTTGGGTTTTGTTCGGGGGGATTGGGCCTGTTGGCCTTGGCTATTACTGGTGGGAAATAGGAGTGAAAAAGGGAGCCGTTCATTTAATTGCCGCTCTTGCATACTTCATCCCTATCGGTTCGTCGTTATTTATCGGGCTCATTTTTAAGGAAGCCATGAGCAGCGGGTTGCTGCCGGGCGCTCTATTGATTGCGCTTGGCGCATGGCTTGTCCGTCACAGCAGCCACGATCAGGCTTGATATTTTTAATGTTAACTGAATAGTGCGAATAAACGTTATTCCATTTAACACAGGGAGCATGAGATGCAAAAATTATCAGGGGCAGATACCCAACGAATTATTCAATTGTTTGAGAATGAACTGAACATATTGCATGGCGTCAGTGTAATAGAAAAGATGAACTACAGGAGAAAAATAAGGAATGCACTGATGTCTGCATTTGCTGTTTCAGATGTCAAAGTAGAGTCGGTGATACGAACGGTTGATGAACGATTGAGTGATGTATTAAAATTATTTCAAGATGGAGATGGTTTTAAGGAAAAATTGAGGAGAGAGATACAAGATAAACTAAGGTAACGGCATATCTATTTCCCTTCCCGCACGCTCGTTGACCTTGCATATTGGGTCTCCGGGTTTCCACTTACTGCTTCTCAGCGGGCGGAAGCAGGTATTGCATGACTGGCACGGGATGATGTTTTTTGCTTTTCCTTCCTGAACTTTTTGCGGCCAATAGGGGTCTGTTATCAACTGGCGTCCCAGGGCGATCAGATCTGCTTTTTGCTGAGCAAGAATGGTTTCAGCCAGTTCCGGGGTATGAATACGCCCTACGGCGATTACCGGTATTTTGATATTCTGCTTTATGGCTTCGGCCAGATAAACATAGGTGCCCATGCTGGCTCTTTTTGAGGGCGAGGCGCTTCGGTTGGCCACATGGCCGATGGAAACATCCATTACATCCACTCCCGCTTTTTCCAGTTCAATGGCAAAGAGTTTGCTCTGCCGTAATGTCACACCGCCGGCCCGTTTTTCTTCAGCGCCAAGCCTGTAAAATACAGGGAAGTCATTTCCAACAGCGGCTCTGACAGATTTTACGGTTTCCAGACCAAATCGCATTCTGGCATAAAGATCGCCGCCGTATTCATCGGTTCGTTTATTGTCTGTGCCTGAGAAGAATTGACAGAGAAGATAGCCATGAGCGCCGTGAAGTTCAATGAAATCAAGCCCTGATTCCATGGCCTTTTTGGATGCCATTGCAAACTTTTCAATAATTGACTGAATCTCGTCCCGTGTCAATTCCTTCATGTCATCCGTGGCGGAAGGTGCGACCCGCCTGCTTCCTGGCACGTCAGCAGATCCGTTGCCTGCAGGGAAATGATTTCCGTGCCAGAGCTGAATCCCTATTTTTGCACCTGTTTTATGAACGTCATCTGTAAACGACTGCATTGTCTCTGTAAATCGCGCCACGCCGTCCGGACGACCCCACGCTTTATCATCAACCAAAAGATCGACTGCCGTTGCGGCCAGAACAATACATCCCACACCGCCCTTGGCTCTTTCCATATAGTATGTGCGCGCGCGTTTGTTCGTAAGCCCGAGAACCAGCTGCATGGGAGCCATAACAAGACGGTTTTTTAGCTTCATCTTTTTAATCTTCAGGGGTTCAAAGAGTTTCATTGGGATTCTCCTCAGTTCAAGAACAATCTACTATAGAAAGAAAGACGAGTATGCGTCAAGAAGGAACATTGCTTTATTTTACACATGGCTGATCAACAAATTTCTCATGCGCTGAAATTATTTATAACTTGTTGCTTTTAAAACAATTTGATAAAAGGGAATTAAATCGTTAGAGCCTATATTATACATCACGTTAAGGAGGAAAAAGATGAAAAAGCAGATCAAACAATTTGCAACTCTTCAGACCAGCAAAGTCATGGCAATTATATATGGTGTCATGGCCATTCTATTTGTACCGTTTCTCTTAGCTCCTGCTCTTGGGAATAAGGGGGATAGATCCATGGTGCTATTTTCCTTAGCTGCGCCGTTTTTATATGCTATAATAGGGTTTATTTTTACAGCCCTGTTTTGCTGGATATATAATATTGCAGCAAAATATGTTGGCGGTATTGAATTTACATTAGAAGATGTAAATAACTAAAAGATCAATAGTATGTAATGAAAATTAAGAAAGAAAGTCTCGGTTACGTAGAAGGATGGGCATCGATCATCATTAATACGGTACTCTTTGCCATAAAGCTGTGGGTCGGTGTACTCAGCAATTCAATAGCCATGATTGCTGACGCGTGGCATACCATATCAGACACCTTGACGTCGGCCATCGTCATTTTTGGTTTCTGGATTTCAAAACGTCCGCCGGACAAAGAGCATCCTTTTGGACATGCCCGCGCTGAACTTATCAGCACTGTTATTATCAGCACGTTGCTTGCCATTGTCGGTTTTCATTTTATGATTGATTCCATCAATCAGCTCAGACGGCAGGAAGCGGTTATTTTCGGGAAACTGGCTATTATCGTTTTTTTATTTTCCGTGTTCATTAAAGAAGGCCTGGCTCAATTCTCATTCTGGGCTGGCAAGCAGATAGATTCAAAATCATTGATTGCTGACGGCTGGCATCATCGAAGTGATGCCATCGCCTCGGCGTTGATTGTTATCGGTGGCCTGTTAAGCCAATACGTTTGGTGGATAGATGGCGTTTTGGGGCTGGCCATCTCCGTATTGATCCTGAAGGCCGCATACGATATTTTTAAACAGACATCGGATATGTTAATGGGAGAAGAAGTAACGGTTCACATCGAGACAAAAATTAAGGAAATTGTCTGCGAAACAATCGGAGATGAATACATTGCACACCATTTCCATTGTCATAATTACCTGAAGCATAAAGAAGTGACGTTTCATGTATATTGTCCCTCAAATGAAAGCCTGGAAAAAATCCATGACAAAGTTGATAAGGTTGAAAAAATAATCAGAGAACAATTAAGGATGGAAGCTACCATTCATCCGGAGCCGATGAAAAATTATAGCGCATAAATTCACACGGTGGAGGTTTACGCCTGTCTGGCTCGTGAGGATGAATAAAACACATGGGGGCATTGAAAGCCCCCATGTGTTTTGATGTGTTTCATCAGATTGACTCAACAATGGGATGGGTTTTGAGGTATTCAAGCCGGTTCAGGCCATTTAAATATGCCAGGGCACTGGCAGTGATAATATCCGGATCTGCCCCCCTGCCCAGTGCAATCAATCCATTTTCGCTCAGACGCACGGTCACTTCCCCCTGGGCATCCGTTCCTCCGGTGATTGCACTTACCGAAAAGCGCAACAGTTCTGATGATGTCCCTGTCAGATTGGCGATGGTATTGAATGCCGCATCAATGGGGCCGTTTCCATAGCCTGCACCCTGTACCGGCCTTCCATTTACCTGGAGTTTGACACTGGCCATAGGGAGCACGGTGGTTCCACATGTTACATGCAGGTAGTCAAGACTGAATGTATCTGCAGTTCGCAATATGCCTTCGGTAACGATTACTTCAAGGTCTTCATCCACCACATGTTTTTTCTTATCCGCCAGCTCCTTGAATTTTTTAAATACCATTTTCAATTCTTCACCGGACAGGTCATATCCCATATCCTTTAAACGATCCTTCAGCGCGTGCCTGCCGGAATGTTTGCCCAGTACAAGCTTGTTGGCGCTCAGGCCGATGGTTTCGGGCTTCATGATCTCATAGGTCATGGGATTCTTCAGCATGCCGTCCTGATGGATGCCTGCTTCGTGGGCAAAGGCATTTGCACCGACAATGGCCTTGTTGGGCTGAACCATCATACCGGTAATCATGGTCACCAGACGGCTGGTGGGATAGATATGCTCCGTTTTGATACCGGTGGTTACCGGAATAAAATTGGGCCGGGTATGAAGGGTCATCACTACTTCTTCAAGCGATGTGTTGCCTGCCCTTTCGCCAATTCCATTAATGGTGACTTCTGCCTGACGCGCGCCTGCTTTAATGGCGGCAACTGTGTTGGCGGTGGCCAGACCGAGGTCATTATGGCAATGCACACTGAAGACGGCCTTGCCGATGCTGGGTGTATGACTCCTGACATAGGATACAAGATCGGCAAATTCTTCCGGAATGGCATAGCCGACCGTGTCCGGAAGATTAACGGTGGTTGCGCCTGCCTCAATAGCGGCCTGGAAAACCTTACATAAAAAATCGCGGTCACTTCGTGAGCCATCTTCTGCGGAGAACTCAACATTGTCCGTAAAGGTCTTTGCGTACTTCACCGCGTCCACGGCGGACGTCACTACTTGATCCCGAGTCATTTTCAACTTGTGATCCATGTGAATATCAGATGTTGCGATAAATGTATGGATGCGCGGTTTTTTGGCATTTTTGATAGCGTTCCATGCCAGGTCAATATCCTGCACTGAGGTCCGTGCCAAACCGGTTATTTCCACTCTTTCCAATTTTTCAGCGATCTTTGAAACTGCCTCAAAATCACCTTCGGATGCAGCCGGAAAACCCGCTTCGATAACATCGACACCCAGTTTTTCAAGCTGAACAGCCAGACGCAGCTTTTCAGCTGTATTCATGCTGGCGCCGGGAGACTGTTCGCCGTCTCGTAACGTTGTATCAAAAATAATAACTCTTTCACTCATTGTTCTGCTCCATTTTAGTTAGGATTTATCTTTTTACATCACATGTATTTGCCGGTTGTTGCGAGCAAAAGTAAATGAGCATGAGCCGCAGGATATCCCATGGCATGCATCCTGCGGCGTTTGTACCCTCTTTTGTTTTCATGGTTCTTTCCTTATTATTTTTTTGAAAGTTTATATTGCAGACTGTCTTCCAGTGCCTGCCAGCTTGCCTCAATGATGTCCTCAGACACACCGATGGTGCTCCATATTCTGTCTTCGTCACGGGTATCAATCAGTACCCGCACTTTTGCGGAGGTTCCATCACTTCCTTCGAGCACTCGAACCTTAAAATCGATCAGATGGGTTGTCTTCAACGAGTCCGGATAAAATTTGTTCAACGCTTTTCTCAGAGCGTTATCAAGGGCGCTTACCGGGCCGTTACCTTCCGCCACCGTTATTTCAGTTCGGCCATTTACCGTAATCTTGATGGAAGCCTGAGAAGCGCATTGACGGTTTTTTTGCTTAATGATGGTTACCATAAACGATTCAAGTTCAAAAAGCGGCTTGAATCTTTTGGCAAATTTTTCCATCAATATCTGAAGAGAGCCTTCGGCCGCTTCAAACTGATATCCTTCCCGTTCGAGCCGTTTTATTTCCGCTACGATGTTTTTGCTGTCATGTCCGTTTTCATTCAGGGTTATGGCCAGTTCCTTTGCCTTGTACTCCACATTGCTTTTACCGGACAGATCTGACACAAGGACCCGGCGTTTGTTTCCAACCTGTTCAGGATCTATGTGCTCGTAGGCCTTGGGCGTTTTCATAATCGCGCTGACATGGATTCCGCCTTTATGAGCAAAAGCGCTTTCTCCTACAAAGGGGCGGTTGTTTAAGGGCACCAGGTTCGCCGTTTCACTTACAAACCGTGAGATTTTTCTCAGATCTTTCAGATTTTTTTTCGGGATACATTTCCGGTTCATTTTCAAACAGAGAATGGGAATAATGGAAGTCAAATCCGCGTTGCCGCATCGTTCACCGTACCCGTTTATCGTGCCATGTACCATGACCGCGCCCGATCGTACTGCAGTTATTGAATTGGCTACTGCCATGCTGCAGTCATTATGGGCATGAATACCGATGTGAACCTGACCCGATTTTTTATTTAGAGCGGCGATGGCCTCCTTCATGATGGTTTCGATTTCAAATGGAAGTGTTCCTCCATTGGTATCACACAGGACAATAAAGTCCGCTTCTGCTTCAGCGGCTGCTGTAATGGTTTCCAGCGCGTACTCGGGGTTTTTCTTGTACCCGTCAAAAAAATGCTCCGCGTCAAAGATCACTTCTTTTTTTCTGTTCTTGAGGTATTCAACGCTTTCTCGTATCATGGCCAGGTTTTCTTTCAGGGAATTGTGCATGACCTCTTCCACATGAAGCGTCCAGCTTTTCCCCACAATGGCAACCGCAGGAGTTTGGCTCTGGATAAGCGCCGCGATATTTTGATCCTTAGAAGGCGTAAGCCCTTTTCGCCGGGTTGACCCAAATGCGGTTAACCGGGAACTTTGCAATGGAAGTTTTTTAGCCAGCTGGAAGAACTTCATATCCGTTGGATTAGATCCAGGCCATCCGCCTTCAATATACTGTATGCCCAGTTCATCGAGTCGTTTAGCAATTTCGATCTTTTTTTCAGCGGAAAAACTGATATTTTCCCCCTGGGTGCCATCCCTTAACGTGGTATCATATAAAAGGATTGGTTCCATATTTACGATTCTCCAAATGCTGACAGCTTGTTAAAATGACTGATATTCAAAACTATTTTTTCCTGTTTTCAGGTCTTAACCTGCGTACAGCCTCGCCTGCTTTCCACATTTCAGAATTTTTTATGACATCCAGCTCCACCTGGAGTTTTTTCCGGTAATCGGGAGCGCTGTTGGTATCCAGCACCCGTTTTGTTTCTTTGCCGGTTTTTACGCTTTTATACAGTTTATCAAAAACCGGCGCTACCGCGTCTCTGAATATGGGCGCCCAGTCCAGCGCACCCCGCTGGGCGGTTGTACTGCAGTTTGAAAACATCCAGTCCATGCCATTTTCAGCCACCAGGCGAATCAGGCTCTGGGTGAGCTCTTCTACCGTTTCGTTAAATGCTTCGCTGGGGCTGTGGCCATTTTTTCGAAGCACGTTGTATTGCGCTTCCATTGTTCCGGCAAGGCATCCCATCAGCACTCCCCGCTCACCGGTGAGGTCGCTGTACACTTCATTCTGAAATGTGGTGGGGAAGAGATATCCTGATCCGATGGCAATACCCAGCGCGATCGTCCTTTCTTTGGCTTTGCCGGTAAAATCCTGATGTACTGCATAGCTTGAATTAATTCCGCTCCCATCCAGAAAGTTTCTTCGCACATTCATGCCGGAACCTTTTGGCGCTACCAGTATGACATCAACATTTTTTGGGGGGATAATCTTTGTCTGTTCCTTATACACAATGGAAAATCCGTGTGAAAAATAAAGGGCATCCCCTTCATTGAGGCACGCTTTTATCGTCGGCCAGGTTGACACCTGACCCGCATCGGATAACAGGTATTGTAAAATGGTTCCTTTGCGCGCGGCCTCTTCAATGGGCAGAAGCGTTTTGCCGGGGACAAAACCATCCGCAACTGCCCGGTTCCATGACTGGCCCCCCTCTCGCTGGCCAACAATGACATTGAAACCATTATCTTTCAGGTTCAGGGCCTGGCCGGGTCCCTGGACGCCATATCCCAGAATAACGATGGTTTCATTCTTTAAGACCTCTCTGGCCTTGTCCAGCGAAAATTCCTCTGATGTAATAACCTCTTCAATAACTCCTCCAAAATCGATTTTAGGCATAATGTTCTCCTTGAAATTAAAAATAATTAGTGATTATCGTTTATGTTATTTGGTTTCCCGGGCAAGCGCTATTTTACCTGTCCGTGCAATTTCCTTGATTCCAATGGGTTTGAGAAGATTCAACATGGCTGCCAGTTTTTCTTCACTTCCGGTGACCTCGATGGTAAAATGTTCAGGTCCTACGTCAACCACCTTGCTTCGGAAAATGTCCGCAATTCTCAATATTTCTGCCCGGTGATCCGGTTTTGCGTTTACTTTAATAAGAATCAGTTCTCGTTGAACGTATTCGGTTCCTGTGAGATCATACACTTTGATGACATTAATCAATTTAAACAGCTGTTTTTTTATCTGTTCGACAATGGCGGTATCGCCTATGGTCACCATGGTAATTCGTGAGACCAGCGGATCTGTGGTTTCCGCTACACACAGGCTTTCAATGTTATATCCTCTGCCGCTGAAGAGGCCGGCAACCCTGGCCAGCACTCCGGGTTCGTTATCTACCAGAATAGAGAGTATGTATTTGTTTTTTTCTTCCATTATCAATTCCTTTTATTTATTTTATGCCAGAAGCATTTCCGTGATGGCTTTTCCCGCAGGGACCATCGGATAAACGCTTTCTTCCTGTTCAACCATAAATTCCATGATAACTGTTTTGTCCGATGAAAGACCTTCTTTTAAAACCGGGCCAACGTCTTCAGGCTGTGTGGCTTTCATGCCCAGGGCGCCAAACGCTTCAGCCAATTTTACAAAGTCGGGCGTGTGATCCATGCGGGTACAGGCATAACATTTATCATAAAACAGTTCCTGCCATTGTCTGACCATACCCAGGTATTGATTATTCAGGATCACGACTTTTACGGGCAGATTGAATTGGACAGCCGTGGCGATTTCCTGGATATTCATCTGGATGCTTCCGTCTCCGGCGATATCCACCACCAGTCTATCCGGACAGGCAACCTGCGCGCCGATGGCCGCAGGCAAACCAAATCCCATGCATCCCAGCCCTCCGGATGTAATAAACTGTCCTGAATGATCAAAATGGTAATGCTGGGCCGCCCACATCTGATTCTGCCCGACTTCTGTAGTTATGATAGCGCTGCCTTTTGTTAACTCATAGAGCTTGTCAATAACATACTGCGGCTTAATAATATTTTTCTGGTCATATGTAAATGGAGATGTTTGTTTCCAAAGCTCTATCTGTTCGAGCCAATTTTTTCTGTTTTCTTTAACAGGGGTGAAATCTTCCTGATCGATCAGTGTATTCAAAAGCCCCAGCGTAATTTTACAGTCTCCAACCACCGGTGTATGAACGGCAATATTTTTATGGATGGATGTCGGATCAATGTCAATGTGAACGATGACTGCGTTGGGAGCAAATTCGTCAATTTTTCCGGTGACGCGGTCATCAAACCGGACCCCCACTGCGATGATAAGGTCTGATTCGTGAATGGACATATTTGCTCTATATGTCCCATGCATACCCAGCATACCCAGCCATAACGGGTCTGTGCCGGGAAAGGAACCCAGGCCCATGAGCGAGCTGGTCACAGGTATGTGGAGTGTGTGCGCCAGCGCTGTCAGTTCTTCTGAAGCGTTTGAACGGATGACCCCGCCTCCGGAAAATATGATTGGCTTTTTAGCCTTTTTCAACTGCTGAACTGCTCGTTTGAGCTGAATCATATTCGGCGTATAGGTCGGGTTGTATGATCGCATATTCACGTTATCAGGGTTTTTAAAGACGATTTCTTTTTGCTGCACATCCTGAGGGATATCGATCAACACAGGCCCTGGACGGCCGGATCGGGCAAGGTAAAATGCTTCTTTTACTACCCGCGCAAGATCTTCTGTCTGTTTTACGAGATAATTGTGTTTGGTGCATGACCGCGTTATTCCGACAATATCGACCTCCTGAAATGCATCGTTTCCGATGAGATGGCATGGCACCTGGCCGGTCAGGATAACCACCGGGATGGAATCCATATATGCAGACGCAATGCCTGTAACGGTATTGGTTGCTCCTGGTCCAGACGTCACCAGACAGACGCCTACCCGGTTTCCTGCACGTGCATAGCCGTCGGCTGCATGGATTGCGCCCTGTTCATGCCGAACAAGGATATGCTTTATATCTGTTTTTGCCAGTTCATGATAGATATCAATGACCTTTCCGCCCGGAAAGCCGAAAATGGTGTCAACCCCTTCCTGTTTTAACATTTCCATCAGTATTTGTGCGCCTGTGAGTTTCATTTATATCCTCTGCTGTCCATTTATAATCTATAATCAGGATGATACACCCTAAAGGGTGATCCGGTATTTTAGCCAAAAAAAATCCGTTACCTGCT
>JAABPS010000311.1 GCA_011391835.1 Desulfobacteraceae bacterium | reverse complement strand
TAAACAATCTTGCAATGGTGTGCGACGGCATAGGACAGTTCTCTGAGGCGGAAACGCTCTGTAAGCGCGCGCTGTCAATCCTTGAGAAGGCTCTCGGCAAGGATCATCCCGATGTGGCCTTTATCCTGGACAACTTAGCGTTTCTGTACCAAGTTCATGGCAAGTGGGCGAAGGTCGAACCACTTTACAAGCGCTCACTGGCAATCCAGGAGAATGATCTCGGCCCAGATCATCCTGATGTGGCTACTGCGCTGGAAAATCTCGCGGGAGTATACGCTTTCCAAACGAAACATTATGCGAAGGCCGAAACGCTTTACGAGCGAGCGTTGGAAATCCGCATAGAAGACCTGCACTTTATCATAAGTACTTTACGGAAACTCACAAACTTATACAAAGTCCAAGATAAGCGCGCGAAGGCAAAACAGCACAATAAATACTGGCTTGAGATCTCGAATATAGTACATGACAGGCAGGCAAAAATAACCGGATTTAAGCGATAAGGTTCGACGGTTAACATATTGCTCTTTATTTACAGGCGCGCCTGGTTAATTGTGATAATTTTCACGGGCGCGCCAAAATCTTCACATTGTTAAAGCTTCTTCAATAAGCAGAATATCTATAGAGAAAGAGAAGAGAAACAGCTCTAACAGAATATATCCCGATAAGTGAAATTGAACCGCAATGGCAAGCGCATTCCTCACGGCTTGCTACGGGGAGCTACAACAACGGTATTCTTTACACTTTCCCCCAGCCTTTCTCTTATGGCTTTATATATTCTGAAAAAATCGTGAGAGACGGGATATCCGCATCGGTTTCCTACATCTTTTTCTTTATCTGAAAGGTTTATTACTGGTTATAAAGGCTTTTACAGTCGTTTTAATTGGTTTTGTTTTTCACAAAATCTGAATTTTTGGATAATCTGTTTTTATGAGATAGGATAGAGGAACGGGATAGTAAATCTTTTGCTAAATTAATGGATTACTACACTGCTATTACGATCTAACCGGAATGGTAGAACGTTTGTAATTAAAGTTCTGCGGGTGGTTGTAGCGCGCGCTTTTCCTATTGTTATTCCTGAACGCTTTTTAGGTGCACACTCGGCAGGCTATGAAAGATATGACCGTCATTGGAGTTCGTGAACTGGCGCTTCACCTACGCAGCGGAGCGGCGTCAGGTGCAAGCGCGTGTTAGCCTGTTTCAATTATCCTTTTTAAAGTTTCTAATTCTTTATATGAAAACGGTTCTTTATATAGCCCATTTACAAGCCACAATCCGCTTTCACGGATTTTATCTTTTGGAGAGTGCAATCCTAACCAGTTGGAACAGGGACGACATATTTTACAGCATGATACCGTAGAAATAATTTTTTGCTCCCATTCTAATCGCTCTCTCTTGCTCTCTACAGCAAACACCACAAACGAAAAGTGCTGCTGGATGTATTCTGTTACCGCTCTCTCCACCTGACACCGTTTTTCTTCGTCAAGCAGCTGCAGGTAACGCTCCTTCGCGCTTCTTGTTGTCAAATCCCATTCCCACTGTTGCAGGAAGGGGTCGCCTTCCTTGCGCAATATCGCTCGCCCGATGTTCTTACGAAAAATACTTCGATCTTTGTTCTCTTTAACAAAATGCTGTTTCAGCCGAGACCGTAATTGATTGTCTCCCGTATGCGTTCCTACTCTCACTATTCGGTCTACCCCGTGTGCATGTTCGCCTTTCTCGAAAAGAATATAGATGCCATTACGGGGGATTGCCAGTTCGTCAAATGGGAACCAATGGCGTGGCAGTCTGTTGAATAGGCGGTGCAACTGCTGACAAATCTCACCCACGCTCCATTTTCTCCTTCAAAAACTGCAATTGTTTCCCAATAGGCAAACCAGATAGGGGCACTTCGTAAGATTTCAGGTAAGGCAATAAATATCGCCGATATTTCTCCCCTGCCAGGATCACAAAATAATCTTTCTCTATGTCACAATGCTCTTGAAGTTGTAGCACCACCTTATCCGTCCAACTTCTTCGCTCACGAGCAGACATTTCATTGAGCGTAAGGTCATACGGTTCAATTTCGTCATCCAATTGGAGCAATCCGTATTTTGCAGACAAGATAAACACTTGCTGAGGTGAGAACTGTTGGGCGTACTTCAAATTCATCCGAAAAAGCGGGCTGATGTACAAGTCTCTGGCTTTCGCTTTGTGAGACAATTTTGTGCTTACGCATGAAATGAGAACAATTGTAGTCATCAGTTCTTCCATAGCAGGCTAACGCCGAGCTAACCTGCCCGGCCGGGACTTTATGCTACTGAAAATAGCAGATGCTACGACTAACCGAACCGAATTTCTCGCTGCGAGCCAGACGCGGCCGGGTCAGAGTTTAGCGACAGGTTAGCACGATTTTATCCATAGCACAGCTAATGTTGTAATGATTGATGTAAAAATAACCCAAACAAGGTCGGATACTCTTTTTCCTAATTTGCCAGCCTTGCTTTTGCTCTTTAATTCTTCAAGTAATTTATATCCTTCAATTGTTAATGCAATGGACTTTAATTCAATTAAATTCTTCTCTTTGAACCGTTCATTATCCCAAGTTGTTTGAATGAAGCCTTCCTTATCAAGACGTAAAATATGAGATAGGCTGCTGTGTGGGTCTTCTTTTTCAGTAATTTGAAAGCATTGATAACTTCCGCTTGGTGAACCATAGTATTCATGCATTTCAAGTATGGCTTGAATAGAATCCAAATGGTATTTGGGAAATATTGTTTTACGAAAAAATGTTTTCATATTATCGTGCTAACAATTAATATGCGTAGTATTTAATATCCGGTTATTAAAACATTTGTGCTTTGAATTGATTATTCTTTACTCCAATATTTATATAAAATCAAACAAGCTCCATTAAGGACCTGTGCAAAATGTGTTTATTATCGGAAAAATCATATAACGCATAATTCCCAGGCTATTAACGATATAACCGTCATGGGAATTCTTGAATGTTGTGTTTAGCTATCCCTGCGCTTGCTACCTGCTTTTTTCTTCTTCTTTGCCTCTTGCGCTGTCACGCTGGAACGAAAAGCAAGTATGATATGTACAGCTACAACGCCTGTTTGGGCAAATATCATTAATCTTGGCGCTTCGCCATTAGTATTTGCACATCCTTCGTAACTAACCGATGCTTCATACCTCTCGAAAAGTCAATTAGATACAGAATTGAATACCCTTCTGCTAATAAGCCTAAGAGCCGATCTTCCTCACCTGTGACGAGTTGCAAACCAGCGGCTTTGAAGCCTGCGTACTTATTAATTGCTATCGGCTTGGGCATACCGTCTTGTAGCTTTTCCAACGGACCATCCCATGCATATACTGTCCCATCAACATCGACCTTATCCCATCTCTGCTCTTCGAGAGAGCGATTGCGAGCCTGTATGGCGAGGGATTGCACTGTCCGGATAAACTCATCTGCATCGGCGAGAACTCCACCAAGCTCAGTGAATGCCATTACGGCTTCTTCCTTGTGTTCTATGGAAAGTAGTTGAAGGAACTTGAGTGGTTCGACAACTTCGCCTTTGGACATTCCTCCCGCAACTACAGCGACAAGTTTCCTTTCAGACATCCATGCGGCACCTGTTTCAAATGATATCCATGGACGGGACATACTCCAAGGAGTGAGAAGAATAAGATACTTGTCAGCCTTCTTCAGTTCGGACATTATGTTGGAGAACCAATCAGTTCCCGATGGTATTTGTCCTATGCGGGTCGTCCTGAAGACTTCTACCTCTGGCATGATCTGATTAATAATATTTTCCAAATACTCGGCAATGGCAACATCTACCGAAGCATGACTGATGAAGATCTTTGGACTGTTATCGCTCATGTATTCATATTCCCCAACATTGAAGTTCATTAGTAGCGTGGCAGTTTCGCGTGAT
>JAABPS010000310.1 GCA_011391835.1 Desulfobacteraceae bacterium | reverse complement strand
ACAATGACTCCAGACTACTCGTCACGTGGTGAACTCCTCTCCGCCAGTCTTCCCAGTGGAACGGTAATAACGTATGACCATGATCCGATGGGCAGAAGAATTGCAAAGAGAGTGGGCGGTGTTATTACAGAAAAGTATCTCTGGAAGGATGCCGTAACCCTGCTTGCCGTTTATGACGGCAGCGATAATCTCGTCATGCGATTTAACTACGCAGACGGCAGATTGCCGGTTTCCATGCTAAAAGGCGGCAGCACTTATTACCTCCTTTATGACCAGATAGGAACTTTAAAAGCCATCTCCGATACTTCCGGCAATATTATAAAACAGATTGACTACGATTCTTTTGGGAATATAATATCAGATACGAATCCAGCATTTACAGTGCCTTTTGGCTTTGCCGGCGGTTTGCATGACCGTGACACAGGCTTAGTTCGCTTCGGCTATCGCGACTACGACCCCTCAATCGGCCGCTGGACCGCCAAAGACCCGATAGATTTTGCCGGAGGTGACTCGAATCTCTACGGGTATGTCCAAAATGATCCGGTGAATTTGGTTGATCCAACTGGCGAATTTGGTATTCCCGGAGCCATTATGGGCACTGTGCTCGGTGCTACATCTGGCTTTATGGCTGGTATGGCAAGTGGTGATGGTGTTGCAGGTCTCTTATCAGGAGCTGCAGGTGCTGTAGCAGGTGGGACTGCGGGTGCCATTGTTGGATTGATTGCTCCGAATGCATCAGCGGTGGCTGGAGGTGTAATTGGTGGTATAATTGGTGGTTCGGTTGCTGGGGCGACTAATGTTAGACTTACAAAAGGACCTTGCGCTGAATTTGTTGATTATGCAGATGCTGTAGTTTTTGGTGGCTTCGCAGGTGCGCTTATGGGTGGAATTGGGGGTGGAATTATTTCCGCATCAGGTATGAGTGGGGCAGCTATAGAAGTAACTGCTTCTTTGATAACGATGCCAATAAACTTGGGATTAGATATAGCTATTTCAAACTTGCTAAATTAAATTATGACTACTTTAGAAAACAAAAGCTATTTTTTCTCTTTTTCACAACCCAAATCTTTTATGCTTTTTTTTAGACATATAGATAAAGCGTTTTACTTGTTCATTACTGTAGCTATTTTATTTTCATATAAGGATTTAAAGGGACAATTATTAAGTGATGTTTTTTTAATCACATGTGTATTGTTTTTAATTACTTTTTTTCTCGGTAAGTTCCTTTTAAAAGTTATTTGGCGATTTGATATCGATTTTAATAAAAAAGAAATGGTTTTTTATTTATGCCGAAAAGATATTCCTGTCCGTGTGCATTTTTCCAAAATTAAGCGAATAGTGGTTAGTGGAGCAATTTATTTCCATTTTGAAAAAAGAAGTCTCTTGTATTCAACAAACCAATACAATGAAATTTTACCGATTTTGAAAACTTTCAAAGATATCAACTGGGGCAGAATGTGCGATAGTTTAGGTCCTGATAAATTTATTCGAGACATGATAGACGGTAAATAAAAATACGTAGACCGGAGAAATATGGTCGGGGATCAAACATAGAAGCTGGGGCCGGACCTTGATTATTGCATTATGGCTATGTCCTAAATGATCCGGTGAATTTTGTTGATCCGACAGGAGAAATTGTACCAGCCATTTTAGCAGCTGCAGGAGTTGGTGCTGTTGTCGGTGCAACGGTTGGGGTTGTGAATGCGGTTTTTACTGATGGCTCTGTTTGGAAAGGTGCTTTATCAGGGGCAGCGGTAGGGTCACTCGCCGGATTTACATTTGGAACATCTCTTTTAGCAAATGCACTCATAGGAGCAGGAATAGGTGTTGGTTGCGACATATTAACACAAAAATGGTCTAATCCATGTAAACCTATATACTGGACATCAGTAGTTATAAGCGGAATAGCAGGAGCAGTTGGGTTTGGTAGCGGTACTGCCATGCTGAAAGGTGGTGCTACTGCCGCAGATGCTGCGCTTATTAGCGGAGCTCTTTCAGGTGGAGTCTCAACGGGCTTAAACGCAACAGCAGAACAAAATGAAATGGTACCATATAAACCTTAATATTGATAATCTGGAGTTGAATTAATGAATATTTATTTTTTTATATCGATATTCGGTGGTTTGATGGGCTTAATATTTGTTTTTGGCATAATTTATATAAACAAATTTAAAGAATATATGGAAGGAAAAGAGCATAAAATATTTTGGTTTAAAGCGTTGGATTTATTGTGGAGGATATTATTGCCAGTTGTATTTGTAACATTTCTAGTTATTTCAATCGATTTATTTCGTATTTATTTTGGCAAATCCAATTTAGTGGAGAATCTAATCTCAGTATATATCGTGAGTTTTGTAGTTAGTTTGTTCGTGTTTATTCTTGTGTTTATTAAGCTTGGAAAAATAAAAGTGAACTGTAATATGATACAGAAAGACGAATCAACTAAAATTACAAAAAAACGGAAATTAACATTACGGTTTGTTCGAACGGTAAGTATTGGAGCAGCTTCTATTCTTATTTTTATAATATATATCAAGCGAAACCAGAACTATCTATTCCAAAGTCATCCATTGCTGTTTTGGATTTTACTTGTATGTATATTCACAATGGGGGCTATTAGTTTGTGGCTATTATTTAGCCAAAGGGAATAAGCAAAATTTGAGATACATGGGGACGGGATACGTAACAGTTTAGTCCATTTTCCTTGATGAGGGAACAGTCTGATCTGGTCAAGTAAAAACGGACACCCGGTTAAGCTGCCTTTGCTAATGGCAGTATTCGGGACGTCCAGGCAGTATTCGGGCAGTATTAGGGACGTCCATAAAAGCATAAATAACTTGACTGATATCGGTTATTATGTTAGATCAAAGCCATGCCAAGAAAAGCACGACTTGACGCTCCGGGTGTTTTGCATCACATAATTATCCGGGGGATAGAGCGTCGCAATATATTCAGAGACGATCATGATAAGGATAATTTCATAGATCGGCTATCCGTCCTTTTGTCTGAAACCAAAACAATCTGTTACGCCTGGGCGCTGATGTCGAATCACGCCCATTTTTTATTCCGAAGCGGCGATACAGGGATATCGAACTTAATGCGGAGGCTTTTAACCGGTTATGCCGTTTATTTCAACCGCAGGTATCATCGTCATGGACAGCTTTTTCAAAACAGATACAAATCCATCGTCTGCCAGGAGGATATCTATTTCAAGGAACTGATACGCTATATTCACTTGAACCCTTTCCGCGCAAAGCTGTTACCTGATATTGAAGGTCTTAATGAATATCCTTACAGCGGCCACAGTGTTTTGACGGGAAAGAACAAGCTCGAGTGGTATGATGCCGAATATGTGTTTTCATATTTCGGCCGCAAAGTATCTGAAGCAAGAAAGCGATACATATCGTATGTTAAGGAAGGAATAGGCCAGGGTAGAAGGCCTGAGCTCGTCGGCGGAGGACTGATCCGGAGTCTTGGAGGCTGGTCTGAGGCAAAGAGATTGCGTTTAAAAAGTCAGGACCGGGTTAAGGGAGACGAGCGCATATTGGGGGAGAGTGAATTTGTATCAGGATTGTTATCCCAAGCGAATGAGAAATTGAACCGCCGGTACGAGTTAAAGGGTTTGGGTTATGATTTTGAGAAGGTTAGCCGGAGGGTATCGTCGCTTTACGGCATGAGTGAAGATGAAATACATTTAAAAAGCAGAAACAGGGTTCAGGTTGAAGCGAGGGATTTGTTGTGTTACTGGGCTGTTTCTGAACTGGGCATGAGCTTAACGGATGTGGCGAGGCGATTGGGAATGAGCCAGCCCGGTGTAGGATACGCTGTCAAGCGTGGTAAAAATATCGCCGGAACGCACGATTACCGGTTGATGGAATAAGTTATTTATGATTTTATGGACGTCCCCAATAGCCCGCTACTGGCTATTTATGACGGTAGCGATAATCTC
>JAABPS010000309.1 GCA_011391835.1 Desulfobacteraceae bacterium | reverse complement strand
AGTTTCAACCTGCCTCGTTTCCAATAATCACCATCCCACCCGCCACAACATAAAGTGCCTGTTAAAAACTTGACATACAAGTCGATTTCTGAGATACATCAAGTCACGAAAAGGAAATTCTTATCCATTATCCATTCCATCATTAAGAGGGAGTGTACATGCTGCATCTTTTTATTTTGTTATTTGCACTTGTATTCACACTTATTACACCTGATTTTTCAATATCTGAACCTTGGAATTGTTTAAACCCCACACCGAAAGGCGAAAACCTCAATGATTTTTGGGGAAGTTCTGAGTCAAATGTGTTTGCAGTGGGTGATAATGGAACAATTCTTCATTTTGATGGAGAATACTGGTCTGCTATGGACAGCAAGGTGCCCTATGATAAATGCTGTACTAACTGCGATCCAGCAGAGCTAACCTCAGTATGGGGCGTATCGGCAAACAGTGTTTATGCTGTTGGGAATTGTGGAACCGTGATGCATTATAATGGCAATACTTGGTCAAGAATGACTGCTGGAGAATTCCCTTACGATCCACAAGGTATCTGGGGAACTTCAGATTCGAATATTTATATTGTTGATCGTCTTGGAGATATTTTTCATTATGATGGCACTGTTTGGCGAAAGCAAGAAAGTATCCCTGAATTTAGCAGATTATACGATATCTTTGGCTTTTCCGAAAACAGCATTTTTGCTGTTGGAAATGGTGATGGTTGGATTCTTCATTATGACGGCCAGTCTTGGAAAAAAATCTGGTTCGGATTTTCTGACGAATTGAATGGAATTTGGGGTTCATCTGAAAATAACTTGTATGCCATATCATATAACAAAATCTTTCATTATGATGGCAACTTATGGGCACAGGTCGATTATGATTTATCTGGAATTATGATTAAGTCGATAAGCGGATCTTCAGCCAATGATGTTTATGTAGTTAGCGTTTACAATGGTCATATCTACCATTTTGACGGAAATAGTTGGACCCATAATCAAGCCGCATCAATATACTTTAATGAGACATTTAATACCGTTTGGTGCAGTCAGAATGGACATGTATTTATAGGTGGGAGCTATGGTGTGCTTTTACGTTATGACAAAACAGCTTGGCATAGAGATACTAATAGATTTTTATTAGATCAAACCTATTGGATTCAACAAAATTTTACGGGTTTGTGGGGCATGACTTCAAATGACATATTTTTAACATTTGGTTATTACAATGATTCGCGAATTGTTCGTTACCGCAATGGAATTTTCTCAAATATGACAGCACCAATAAATGTAAACCTTTATGATATCTGGGGAAGTGACTATAATAACGTTTTTGCTGTAGGGAGTAACGGAACGATACTCTATTACAATGGAGATACTTGGATAGTACAAAATAGTGGAACAATAAATAATCTAAACACTGTCTGGGGAACATCATTCAATAATGTTTTTGCAGCCGGAGACAATGGCACAATACTACATTATAACGGCACAACATGGTCGCCAATGACAAGTTATACAATACATAAAATAAATGACATATGGGGATCATCAGGAGCTAATATATATGCGGCATGTAATGCTGGAGAATTGTTGCACTATAATGGAACACAATGGAATTTAGAGAATTTTACATATGGAGGCTCACCTTACGGAAGCAGTGGCGATATACTTGCCATATGGGGCACCAGTGCTAATGCTGTTTTTCTTGGGGGAAGTAATTACAGTATTTATTCTTTCGATGGTAATAATTGGCACCAGATGGGAGACAATTGGGTGGGTTTAGGTGGTTCAATAAATTGTATTTGGGGAAATTCAGCTACGGATGTATATGCTTGTACTTCGTATAATCCGTCCGCGATACATCACTATGACGGGCTGGGTTGGAAAAAAATTGAATCTTATGTTTCTGAAAAGATGAATTGCATTTTAGGATTTAACGCAAATGAAATTTTTGCAGCAGGAGATAGGGGGCAACTTTTCTTGAAGCCCGTGATGGCAGGCGATGTAAATGGCGACCGTCATGTGGATCTGGCATATACGATTTTATGCCTTCAGGTATTGAGTGGTATGTTGCCGGGTAACATTAATACCGCATCGGATGTAAATGGGGATTGGAAGATAGGCATGGCGGAAGCCATTTATGTGATGCAGAAGATGGCTGGATTGCAGTAACGATGGCTGGGCATGAGGCCACACAACAAAAAGCGGTGGCTGGGGGGCTATAAAAAATCATATGCGGATTTACCCCTTGTCTCATATACAGGTACCCGCACACTGTAAATCTTGACGGATTTTATATGATGACCACGATGAAATGCTGAGCGGTATGAAGTTGTAGCGAGAGAAAAAGAAAAGCCCAACCATATTACGGTCAGGCTTTTCTATATCATTATAGGTGTATTTCAGGCTAGTTATTGCTACAGATACTGTATTGGATGCCAAGCAAAATGGCTTTCGTACTGTATTTCTATTATACTGTAATCATTACTATATTACACTATTTCCCGTTTCGTTACACTTTTTACTGTCATGTGTAATTACACTGTCACGGGTGCCTGTAACGAACGCTTTTGGGTGTAACGCCGATTGTCGTTGGGTGGCAGAAATTATTTTGCCACTTCGCCATTGATCGAAAATGTAGCGCTGATTGGGATTTTGCATATTTATCATGATTTTCCTCTTAACCTTTTGATTATGTTGGCTATTAATATCAACCGAATCATGAAAAGTCAAGAGAAATCTTTATATAATTTAAATTATTTCAATATGTTATAAAATCGGACTTTTTACGAGACCATCATATTATGCCTACGCGACAAAAAACATGGGTAATTGCTTTCGGCTTTATTATTCTGATGGTTACTGCTGTTGCATGGAGTGCACCGGTTCCGGATACTGGGCAGACAAAAATTTTTTTACCTCAAACAGGGCAGAAGGATTGCTACGACACGGAAGGTCATACGATTCCATGCACCGGGACAGGCCAGGATGGGGACGTTCATGCAGGCGTTGCTTGGCCTGATCCTCGCTTCACAGTCAACGGAGATGGCACTGTAACAGACAACCTGACGTGCCTGATGTGGACAATAAATGCAAATTTAATGTTTAGCATCAATAAAGACTTTGATATAGATGGACAGCAGGATGGAGCCGTGAATTGGGAACATGCTCTTGATTGGTGCAACTTATATTATGCTGGGTATTCAGATTGGCGATTACCCAACCGCAAAGAGATATTTTATCCGGAAAATCCTTGTTCATCTCGATTTATGGGAAACCCGGAACCATGACCCGCCGACCGAAAAACATACACAAATTCCGGAGTTGACGTATGACTACTCCTATTCCCAACTTCCATTTGCGGATGCCTGGGCCCAATAAATTGTGAATTTAAGGCATAGGGGACAGGTATAATTAAAATCTGTGAAAATGACGCGGATTTTCAGTATTTTTCAGGATGCGTAGATTCCTTTTCTGAGATACGTCAGGTCGCGAAAAGGGAATTCTTATCCATAAAGCATATCATCCCGTGGAGGTCAAACTCTTTTTTCAAGACAGGATTGTAAACTGTAATTAATGAAATTTAATTGACTTCTCAGAAGGTATTATATAGAAATTCCATTAATTTAATAGCTTTCTTCTTATTGGTAAACTTTGATCAAATAGTGCCTATGAAAGAAAATAGCGTTTTTTCAGCAGAAGGTGATGTTTTTTAATAAATTTGTCTTAAAAGGAGAAGCCCATGGTATGGAAAACAACGGTTTTTGTAAATGTCCGCGAGATTGAAGATAGGCAGATTTTATGTCCATGTTGTGGAAATAAATACACACAGTTTACACGGGTGTTTTCTGAGGCACAGGAAACATACTCACCGAGTTTGATGAGTATGAAACCTGAACAAAGGGCTGAAGCAAAGGTAAAGAAGGAGACATTGTCAAATGTTAGTCGGCAAAAAGATCG
>JAABPS010000308.1 GCA_011391835.1 Desulfobacteraceae bacterium | reverse complement strand
TGAAGTTCTGCCCAACGGCGATATCAGAGATATCTGGTTTACGGAAAAGTCGGGAAATAAATATCTGGATGAGTCAGCCTACAAAGCGGTAATAAAGTCTAAACCTTTTCCACCCCATCCCCGGGAGTTGTCAAGGCCTATGGTGACTGTTCCACTCCGGTTTACCCCAAAAGGATTGCAGAAATAATCTATTCGTCAGTTGAACGTACATCATGAGGATACATATACTATGATAGGGATTCTTTTTAAAATAATACGTTATGCTACACTTGTATTTTTTCTTGTTTTCACCGGGTTGTGCTATGCTGATTATGATTATATTGATATCAACAGTCCGTCCATGCGGAAAATTCCACTGGCTGTTCCGCTATTTAAAAGTCTTTCCTCAAATCGGACAGAGCTTCGTGTGTCGGAAGATGCATCGGCGATTTTAATAGAGACTCTTGATTTTACTGGATATTTTGATATATTAAACCGAAAGGCCTTCCTTTCGGACCCGCAAAAAGACGGAATTACAACACAAAGCATCAATTTCCAGAACTGGACTGTTATTGGGTCTGAGCTTCTTATTACAGGCGGCATGCTGGTGAAAGGGGATACCGTTCAAATGGAACTCCGCCTGTTCGATACCTTCAAGGGGTCGCTGGTTGTTGGAAAAAGATATAATGGCGGAATCATCCATCAGAAGCAGATGATCAGACGATTTTGCACGGAGGTTATTTACCATCTTACTGGAAATAAAGGATATTTTAACAGCAAAATTGCTTTTGTGTCCACGAGTTCAAAAACAAAGGAAATCTATATTTGCGATTTTGATGGATACGGTTCAAAACGGTTTACATACGCAAACAGTATCTCCTTTTTCCCAGCATGGTCATCCGATGGGAACTGGATGGCCTATACCTCGTATAAGAATGGAAAACCGGATATTTACATACAGCATATAACTGAAGATACAGTTTACCATATTAATGAAAAGGGGATGAATATAGCTCCTGCCTGGGCGCCCAATACGGATGCGCTGGCCGCAACGCTTTCTTTTTCTGGTGATCAGGAAATTTATCTATTGACTGGGAAAGGGAAAATTATTAAGAAGTTAACAGATAACAGAGGCATTGATATTTCACCCACCTGGTCTCCGGATGGGAAAAAGATGGCCTTTGTGTCTGATAGAGAAGGATCGCCCCAGATTTTCATCAAAGATTTTAGAACCAGCCAGATTAACCGGCTGACGTTTCAGGGGAACTACAATACACAGCCCAGCTGGTCTCCCAAGGGAGATAAAATAGCTTATACCGGAAGGGACGGACAGTTAAATATTTGCGTCATCGGCGTTGATGGGAAAGACCTGATCCAGTTGACACACGGTTCCGGGAATAATGAGTCGCCAACCTGGTCTCCGGACGGAAGTCTGATTGCTTTCAGCTCAACGCGGGAGGGCCCTTCGAGAATATATGTGATGACAGCTTATGGAACAGATCAGCGACGTCTGCTTGTGCTTCCCGGAGAGCAGACGAATCCAAAGTGGTCACCAGAAGTTAGCAATTAATATTTATATTAATTAAAAAGGAGGAAAAAATGAGGAAACATGATTTAAAGATGTTGGCGTTGTTATTGGTAGTACCTGCATTGGTGTTCACTGCTTCATGTGCGGGCCAGTTCGCATATGATCCGTCAGTAAAAACAAGTTTGAGCGAAGAAGAAGCACGTCTCGTGGCAGAGGGTGGAGAAGCGATGTTTGTCAATGAAGATATCTTTTTTGATTTTGACAGTTCAGCGCTGAGCCAGGAAGCAAAGCATACGCTGCTGAGAAAAGATTACTGGATGAAGAATAATACGGGTGCTTCGGTAACTATTGAAGGACATTGTGATGAACGCGGTACCAATGAATACAATCTCGCCCTGGGGGAACGACGTGCCGTTGTAGCAAAAAATTATCTGGTAAATCTCGGCATCAATAAATCTAAAATAGATACAATAAGCTATGGCGAGGAACGTCCTGTGGACAGCGGACATGATGAGGCAGCCTGGGGGAAAAATAGACGGGCTCATTTTGTCATAAAGTAAATTTGTTCATTAAGGATTTAAAAACCAATCCGTGTGAAAAAAATTCGGCAAGCGGCAGATGGGATGCCGTTTGCCGGATATTGTTTCATGCCTGAATTTTTACTATGACTACATGGCTTCATTTATAAAACATTTCATGACCATCAAAACAGCTATCGTACATATTCTTCTGATTCCGTTTATTTTATCCGGATGTGGTGCTCTTGGGGTAAATAACCGGTTAACTGCGCTGGAACAATCCGGAGGCGGGAAGAGCATACAAGAGCAGCTGGCCGAACAGCAGGCACTGATCGATGATCTCCAGAAGGAGATTCAGACTCTGAGGGGGAGAATTCAAGAGGCAGAGAATTCACTCAAGCAGAAAACAAAGAAACTCGAAGAGTCCGACAGCAGGATCCAAAGCCAGTTCAGCAGGCTGGATAATGAAACGAATTCAAATAAGGAACGGATTGACTATCTTGAACACTATATAAATATCGAGACTTCTGAGAAAAGTGGTTTATTCGAGCAATCCGGGAATTCGGCTGGAAAGGAAGTCACTGAAACCGACGCATATGCTCTGGCAAAGCAGAAATTTGAGAGGGGCGATCTTCAGGGCGCCAGAGAGGCGTTTAAAGAATTTATAGAAAAGTATCCAAATTCCGAACAGATAGACAACGCCATATTCTGGATCGGGGAGACCTACTTCCATGAAAAATGGTATGAAAAGGCCATCCTTGAATACCAAAAAATTCTTGATCAATATCCCAAAGGGAATAAAGTCCCGGCCGCACTTTTAAAACAGGGGATTTCTTTTTTTCTCCATGGAGATAAAACCAGCGCAACGCTTATCATGAAAGAATTGATTGAGAAATATCCCGAAACCAGCGAATCAAAGATAGCCGCCAAGAAATTAAATGAGTTTAATAAATAAAGGCGGATTGAGAAAAAAACAGAGTAAGCGCTAACGGCAGAAACGTTCTTTTCCGGCTGAAAGGCAGAGAGAAGACAACGAACATCTCTATCAGACTATGTAACTAACGCAGGATGATTAAAGTCATCGGCATAGATCCAGGTCTTGCTTCAACAGGTATCGGAATTGTCAAAGGAAAAGGGCCCAGGATTGACGTCTATTCTTTCGGCAGTATTCAAACTTCACGAGATCTCTCTTTGCCCAACCGCCTTGATCATATCTTTTCAAAAATTACCTGTCTTTTAAAAGAAGAAAATCCAGACCTTATGGTGGTAGAGGATACGTTTTCCCTTGGGAAAAACCCAAAACAGGGATTAACTTTGGGTAAGGTGGCAGGTGTTGTGCTTCTGTCGGGGTTCAAAGCAGCAATCCCGATCGCAGAGGTCTCCGTTCGAGAGGCTAAACAGATTTTGACCGGAAACGGAAACGCAAATAAAGATCAGCTTGAAAAAGCGGTCAGACATTTGTTAAAGTTAAACACGCCGATACGCCCTTACCATGCCTCAGATGCCATGGGTTTGGCAATTATCGGGATGTACCGATATGGCAGCAAGGGGTGAAAAAGTTTTCCGGGATGTTCATAACGATATGGCCTTTCGCAAACAGGCATTGTCTTTACTGTGCTACATATCTCCCTTGTTATCGATGAAGGAAGAGAGCATGAGATTACTTGAGGCGGCACTGGCATGCCTAAATTGTGTAGTGAGCGTGATGGGGGATCATGCCGGTGAAGGTGCTGATGAGATTTTCAACAGGAAAAAAGCCGACATAAATCGATTGGGCAAGACTTTCTGGCTCATGAAATCGCCAAAAGCACGGCCTGCGCAAGTCCAGGGGATGTGCGCAACAATCCCAGCATATACGATTTTCGTAGAACCAGCGACCAAAGGCGGTGCCCGTCCCACTACGGCAGAAGACGCGGCCAAAGAATACTCCGATGATCG
>JAABPS010000307.1 GCA_011391835.1 Desulfobacteraceae bacterium | reverse complement strand
CAACGTTTACCATCGCAGCTATCAGCCGGATTGATGAACGATATAGAAAAACCGCCATGACTCTGGGGGCAAACAGCATTCAGACAGCCTTTGTGGTATTCAGGGAAGCACGTTTCGGAATCATGGCGGCCATCATCGCTGCTTTTGGCAGAGTAATTGCCGAAATCGGCATCAGTATGATGCTGGGTGGAAATGCCCGAGGATTCACCCGCACCATGACAACGGCTATGGCCCTTGAATATGACAAAGGTGAATTTACGCTGGCAGTTGCTCTGGGTATTATCCTGCTGGGTCTGAGTTTCTTCATAAACCTGCTGTTTCATTTTGTTCAGGGAAGGACACGATTCTAATGTTTCTCTATGATATCCGTGGACTTACCAAAGCATACGATGGCCGGAAGGTTTTGGATATCCCCTCTCTTGGGATTGAAACCGGAAAAATCCACGCTCTGCTGGGGCCCAATGGTGCAGGCAAAACAACATTTTTAGATATTCTTGGATTTCTCCAGCAGCCTGATACCGGCAGAATAACTTATAACTCTCGGCCAGTTAATTTTTCCCCATCCGGCCTCAAAACTCTTCGCAGAGAGATTGTTTTAGTTGACCAGCACCCAATCCTTTTCACCTCATCGGTTTTTAAAAATATTGAATTCGGGCTCAGCATACGCCGGTTCTCTAAGAAGGATCGAGAAAAAATTATCGAATCTGTTCTGGATATGGTTGGCATGCGGGGATTTATGTATTCTCAAGCACCCACCCTCTCTGGCGGTGAAACCCAGCGGGTTGCCATCGCACGGGCCCTGGCTGTAAATCCTAAGGTGCTTCTGTGTGACGAGCCCACATCCAATGTGGATATAGAAAACCAGTCTGCCATTATTAACATTCTAAAAGACATCAATGAGCAAGCAGGCATTACCATTATCTTTACTTCTCATGACGTGCGCCATGTTGCTTCATTGGCTCACACACGGATGTATCTTCACCACGGCCAGCTCACGGACGCGGCCATTGAAAATATATTCAGCGCGCTTCTGATCAGCGAAGGTAAAAACAAAAAACGATATCTGATTCAAGATAAAATATCTCTTTTTTCACACACGCTTCAAACAGGTAAAAAAACCATTGTTATCGACCCCGGGAAAATTGATTTTAGAAATCCAGAAACAAAACCAATGAAGGAAAATTGCTTTATAGGAAAGGTGAAACAGGTATCAGAGGATCTTGATCAGATACGAATTGTTGTAGACATTGGGATTTGGATTACTGTGTTAGTATCGAAAACCAAATACCTGCGGAATAAACCAATGGTCGGAGAACCGGCTGCCATACATATTCATCCAGAGGCCATAAAAATTATTTAGATTTCCCGCGCTATGTTAAATACATTCGTGGCACCCTGCTGGCAACCGTTGTGACCACTTCATAATTTATTGTATGCCATATGGCAGCCACTTCGTCTATACTGACGTATGCGCTCCCCTGTCTGCCGAATATCACTACCTCGTCTCCAAGAGATACATCTGGAATGTGACCTACGTCAATCATGGTAAGGTCCATGCACACCCTACCTGCAACAGGCGCTCGCTCTCCTCTCACCAGCATATAACCGCCTGCAGATGACAAGCGGCTATACCCATCGCCATACCCCACCGGAACCGTTGCAATGGTTGTGGGAGTGATTGTTTCATAGGTACTGCCGTAGCTTACGTTGAATCCTGAAGGCACCTGCTTTAAATGGATAATTCTTGCTTTCATTTCCATTGCAGGTTTCAGTGTAATCCTTCTTTTATCGACTTTGTCAGATGGATATAACCCATAAACCGAAATACCTGCCCGGATCATATCCAGATGGGTTTCCGGCAGGTCAATGACAGCTGCGCTGTTGGCTGCATGCTTTATCGGAACGTCAACCCCTGCCCGATGAAGCTGGTCTATAAATTCAAGGAACAGATCAAATTGCCTTTTTGCGTATGTTTTATCTAAAAAATCAGCTGAAGCAAAATGCGTATAAATCCCTTCAATTTCTATGCTCGGAAGTTTAGATATGCGGATGACATTGTGTATTGTTTCTTTATTTTTCGCCGGAGATAACCCGTCAGGAAGCATGCCAAGCCTTCCCATACCTGTATCTATTTTCAGATGAATTTTAACATGAGCATCATTCGTGACAGCCATTGCAGATAGACTCTCAGCGGCCTGGCAGGAAAAAACTGTTGGCCGGAGGTTGAATTGAATGAGTTCTTTGTTCATTGAAGCTGGTGTGTGCCCGAATATTAACACCGGCGCATCAATGCCGGCCTCCCGCAACTCAATCCCTTCTTCAATTCTTGCTACGCCAAGTTCATCCGCGCCATTCTTCAGAACGACGCTTGCTACTTCAACCATGCCATGGCCATAAGCATTTGCCTTCACAGCTGCCATGAAACGGGCGCCCGGCCGGGTGATCCGCCGAAGCTCGCGCACGTTGTGTGCGATGGCGTTTAGGTCAACTTCTGCCCATACAATTAACGGATTCAACCCTATATCGGTTTTATATAGTGTCGTCTTGTTCATGCATCATCAGGACAATGAAGAATGGATATTAAAAAAATCAAAGATAAGATATAATGAATCAATTTAAGAAGCCAGCGGACGCCTTGAACTATGGGCGCCCGCTGGAGTTGAAGATTTGCTATAACTTGTTCTCTTGTATAAGCCGCTTTGCCCAGTCGCTGAAATATTTATCATCACTTTGAGCCGCCTTCTCAAGCAAAGTTTTTGCTTCAGCTTTGTTCTTATCTCCGCCGATCTTTAGCAGTAATTCAGAAAGATAGATTGGCCCATCCGGCGGGGAATAATCAAAATATTGAGTTGCCTGAAATTCCCTCAGATATTTCATGGCTTTATCATAATCCCTCATAAATGGTGGAAGCACTGTCCAGAAACGTCCTAGCCCAAGGATGGATCCGCCGTTTTCGAACGTCTTGTCCAATTCATAAACTTTTTCAAAGCTATACTGGGTTTTATTTTTAAGCCCCTCTTTAATTGCTGTAAGGATGCTGACGCCATCGGAGTAAATCCCCACGCTGAGTCCATAGTAGTAATGCCCATCGGGTTTGCCGGGCTCCAGCGCAATAGCTTTTTCAGCGTACTTCATCCCCTCTTTTCCGTATGTGGCACAAATATTTTTCCACCCGTCCACGCTGTTTTTCTTTGCTTTGTCTCCATAGTCTCTGTTTGCCCTGGCGCATTTCCAGTTCGCTTCATAACTGTCCGGACTTGCCTGTACGGCTTTGATATACAGGGGAATAGAATTTTTATAATTCTCCATGCCCCCTTTGCTGTATAGCGCATCCGCCTGCGCCAGATCATCTGCAGCCAGAACTATACCGGAAAAACAAAACAGTAAACTCACGCATAAACCACTAAATAAAATTTTTCTCATCCCGCACCTCCAATTGGTTAGTGAAATGACGAGCATCGTTTCATGTTTAGGCCAAGAATAGATAAGTCGGCAGTATATGTCAAGACATTTGCTTTCTACGAACGGTGCTCTGTATGAAGCTTCGAAATATATGTCCGCATTTCCTCAACCATTGCAGCGCTGTGCGTCATGGTGTTCGTTCCCATATCACAATAGGCGGCATTCTCCATCTGTTCAACCATTTTCAGGAGATTCTCAGGAATATGCATAACATCTTTGGACGCCCCAATAATCAGCGTTGGATAATGAACTTCCTTCAGACGGTCCCACACACGATACCGCGCCAGCGGCAAAGCGATCTTTTTTAATTTCCACGGATCAGCCGCATCTAATATGCCGCTGTATTTCTCATACTGGGCGTAATCATTTTCAATATCCACCTCAAACGTTCTCAAATACCACCGGATAACCGGCTTGATGAGCAGGTAAAGACTCGGCGGAAAGATCCAGATAATGGGATAAGACCATCTGGGAATTCGGAATATAGCGTTGGGCCCCACAAG
>JAABPS010000306.1 GCA_011391835.1 Desulfobacteraceae bacterium | reverse complement strand
TGTCGATTTCGCGCGGGAAAAGGGATGGCTGAAAAAAAACAAAGTTTTTAATTTTTCAAAATGTTTTTCCGACTGGTTTTTTACAACCTTTTCTGCCGGCAAAAACAGGAAAGAATGTTCATCAAAACTTATTAAATCAGGAATCGGGAAATTCGATGTAAAATATGCATTCAGGATCCTCCGGGATCACGGAGCTGGAGACTACTCTCCGGATTCACATTTTCTGGGGGATCGTATTTGCGCTCATGCGGCAAATATTCTTTCACGTAATGCGACCCAGACAACGGGATCGATTATTGCGGATCTGAAACAGGATGAAACTACCTGCTGGGCAACAGGTACGTCCGCTCCATGCACGTCAATATTCAAACCGGTATGGTTTAAGGGAGAGGTCCTTCCTGAAGTAAACAAGGGATTGGACGGCAGATTCAACCCTGAAATACAATGGTGGCATCACGAACTTCTGCACCGCAGCATCCTGCTTGACTATGAAACAAGAATAAAGGTGATAAGCCGAGAGCGGGACGAGCTTGAAGATTCCTTTATTAAGAAAGCAGAAGGTTTATTATCATGCAGTAGCTATGATTTAACTCTTTCAGCTTTCAAACAGGCGCGTGAGATGACCGACGGCTGGATTGAAAAAGTAAGGACGGTTCCGGTTAACCGGAGGCCGAATTATATTTACCGGAAGTACTGGGAAGCGCAGAACAGGAATGCCGGCATCAATCTGTAACAGGATCGAACGGATTCTTTATTTAGTTTCCATCCGGAAATGGCCCTTTTGAGCGATCTCTATGTCAATCTGCGGGATTTCTTGTGCGGCATACATTGCGTATGCCTCCGCGCAATCCCTTGATTTCCTTGAGCTTGCCCAAAATTGCCAATTTCCGAACTGGAAACGCCATAGTGTCTTTAATTTGTTTTCGGATGGACACTATTTAATTTTGATCTGCCCGGTATTTATCTATAGCTGCTTCAAGAAGGGCCTTTTTCTTTTTTTCCTTTAATTTCATTATGACGTATTTTTTCGGGAAATCCGGATGAGACAGATAATTGATGGTGCTTTTTACGAAATGGTCGCATACTTCATTAAAAACCGACTCTTTTTTACTTTCGTCAATAAAAAACCTTTCTCTTTTCTGCTCGAATGTAACGGTGCTTCCCAGGAGTTCAAGTATTTCAACCTTGTCGCTGTCCGGATCATGCTGTAAATCACGCAATGTTTCAGGGGCAGAGGAGGAAATCGGTATATCAACTTGTGCAATCATTGATACAAGCCATCGATCACCTGCCATTTTTTTAGAACGATCATAGATCTTCAGTTTCAGATTGTTTTTAAGCCCGATCGTTTTTACTAATTTGTTTTCCATCAAACCACCTCTGTCTGTTTTTGCATGATATTGAAGCTCCCCGCTGCAAGTCCGCTCTCCATAATGATTGCAGGATCCTCGGCGGGGAATGCGCCCGCTTTTCCGGCCACTTGAACCCTGGAATCCTGGAACCCTTGAATCCTCCTATTGTTACCAACCAGTTTGGATATGATTCTGATCTTATAGCAGATATGCAAATTCCCTAAACATTTGCAGAATGACTTTTTACGAGTCGATCAATCCTTATTGCTCGACAAATAGTACAATTTGCTTTAATAATTATTTGCCATATTATTTAACGGCATTGTACTCCAAAAACCCGGTAAAGGATATGATAAACAAAAAAAATATATTACTTCGTGATTCCCACCGCTGGATGGTGTTTTCCGTAATTTCACTTATTTATTTATTCGTATATTTCCACAGGGTATCGACATCAGTTATAGCCCAGGATATTTTAAAAGCCTTTAATGTAAATGCCACCGCTCTCGGATTCATGTCTTCAATGTACTTTTATCTTTATGCGTTTGAACAACCCCTTGTGGGGTATTTCACCGATAAACTAGGAGCAAGACGGGTTATAGCATACTGCACTTTTGCTGCAGCAGCAGGATGCTTCATGTTTGCGATGGCTCCCGGGATAGGATGGGCTTCGGCAGGTCGTGCGCTGATAGGAATTGGTGTGGGTGGTGTATATGTCCCGGCCATAAAAGCCTTTTCACAGTGGTTTAGAAGAAATGAGTTTGCAACAATGATAGGGTTGCTTATGGCTGTCGGTAATTTCGGAGCCATTGTTGCTACAACTCCTCTTGCATGGGCTGCAGGTAACTGGGGATGGCGTATCAGCTTCCATATCATAGGATGGATTTCACTTGCCCTGGCCGTTGGGGCCTTTTTCCTTATAAAAGATTTCAAAGAATCAGGCGCAACGGTTAAAGATGTGCATATTTCGGGACCGGCCGAAACAGGTTCAAAGGAAATACCATTTTACATGGCTCTCATCTCTTCTCAATTCTGGCTCATAGCCGTTATTTTTTTTGGTGTTTACGGAATCGTGATGACTTTCCAGGGCCTGTGGGCCACGCCGTATCTGATGGCTGTTCTTGAAACTGACAGGATTGCGGCAAGCAGGCTGAACATGCTTATACCGACGGGATTCATTGTCGGAGCTCCTCTTTTCGGCCGGCTTTCCGACAGGATATTTAAAAGCAAGGTACAGGTTATAATTTGGCTTTTGGCGATTTTAACCCTGTCCTGGGCAGGAATTCTTTTTGGAATGAAACTTGGCATATTATCGGTTTTTTTGATTCTTTTTATTATGGGAATTGCGACGGGTGGATTTATAAGTATGCTTTGGGCCCATATAAGGGAAACAATACCGGCCCGTATACTCGGATCTGTTTCGGGACTTTTAAATCCTTCCCCTTTTCTGGGTGTTGCCGTTTTCCAGGTATTGACTGGAGCATTACTTGACAGGGGAAGGCTTGTAGATGGAGCTTATCTTGCCGGGGCCTATAAGAGTTCTTTTGTGCTCTGTTTTTTTGTAAGCTGTGCCTGTTTTATTACTTCATTTTTTTTAAAAGAACATAAACCGGAGGGGAAATAAGTTCCAGGTTGACTTTGACTCGTCTTTTAATTATTCTCTCGTTAATGTTAATATTAAAACTGTAAATAACTTCCCTTCGCCCCCCATAACCCTTCTTGAATGGAGTGTTATGCAACAATTTCGAAATATTGATAAAATTTGGACCACTTTTACACTGAACACGATTAAAAGAGAATGATCATAAAAGCTTTCAAATAGTTCTGGAGGTGTTGCCATGCCGTTAACAGAATCCGATATTAAAGACCTTGAGAAGGTGGCTCATCAGATAAGAAGAGATATTGTTGATGTGACAGGATGGGCGGGTGGAGCTCATATAGGCGGAGCGCTCAGTGTTGTGGAGATCCTTGTACTTCTTTACTTCAAACATTTAAATATCGATCCGAAGCAACCTCAACTTCAAACAAGGGACAGAGTAGTATTAAGCAAGGGGCATGGCGGTGTTGGTTACGCGCCTGTGCTTGCGAGAAAGGGGTATTTTGAATTTGAATTGCTTAAGGAATTCAATAAATTCAAATCTCCTTTCGGTATGCATCTTGACGGGAACAAGGTAAAAGGTGTTGATGTTTCAACCGGTTCTCTCGGTCACGGCCTTCCAATGGCTGTCGGGCTTGCGCTTGGGGCCAGAGCGCAGAAACAATCCTGGCTGACTTACTGCATTCTGGGAGACGGAGAATGCAACGAAGGTACGGTATGGGAGGCGGCAATGGCGGCTTCTCATTTCAAGGTCAGAAATCTCATAACCTTTGTCGACAGAAACAGGCTGATGATAGACGGGACTACGGAACAGATCATGGGGCTTGAACCTTTTTCCGATAAGTGGAAGGCTTTCGGATGGATTGTAAAGGAGGTTGACGGCCACAGCTTTAAAGATCTCTCGTCCGCGATAGAATATGCAAAGACTGAAGATAAGGCTCCTGTGGTCATAATTGCCAATACGGTTAAGGGTAAAGGCGTCGATTTCATGGAAAACCAGGTAAAGTGGCATTACGGTGGGCTTGAC
>JAABPS010000305.1 GCA_011391835.1 Desulfobacteraceae bacterium | reverse complement strand
TTCGGTACGTATTGAATCCCGTATTTCCTGAGCTATTTTATTGCCGTCAATAATTATCGCCATAAGATTTCCATGTAAATATTTTGTTTGTCGAACATAATTAAAACGCTTTCTTTAAGAGCTATGCCTAATAAAAGTATAGGTCAAAATATTCAAGGTGACAAGTAAAAACAATTAATATTCATGATAAAAAAACAATAAATTAAACCTTCATGGCAAAATTTCTGAACATATGATTAATATCTTAAAAAGATTATAGCTCGCTACCTCACATAAAAAATATTTTCAGCCATGCGCTGAGCGCCGGGATTAATTTCACCAAGAACCCTTAAAAAGTTTTTTACATCCTTACGATAATTAAGGCGAAACCAAATACTATTATATAAGTGAAGCCGCATGTGATCCAAATCGATTAATACCGGGCTGTTATTAACAAATATCATATTATTGTGATGAAAATCATCGTGTGTGATACGCGCCTCTTGAATGTTTATCAATAACCCGGCAATGTTTTCTAATATTATCTTCCATGAATCTTTATATTTACTGTCTTTCCGAAAAACATCCCATCCTCGCAAACCATCAACATATTCCATGATGAAATACGTTGTCTGGCGAATCGGCCCAAAACGTTCCATTAATACCGCAACGGGTTTTGGCGTGCGAATGTCACATTGCTCTAAATAATGGCTGTTTTTCCAGCTTCGTAAAGCCCGGCTGGGGCGAAGCATCCTCTTTACGCTATGCCAAAATCCTTTTGGATTGTAACGCTTTATCACAAATTTATTATCGCCAAAAGCCGCAACGGCGACTGTTGTGGTGTCCCCCGGTCCATTTTTAAAAAATTCTATTGTGTTCTTCTCAATATACCTGCTGGGATTGCTAAAAAAAGCCTGCATTTCCGTACTTAAATATTCACGTCGGCAAATTATAATTTTGCGCGAATCTTTTACTCGATAGTATATTTCATTATTCATATATAGCAAAGCTCCCGATATTAAGGCCTATCCGCATACTGTACTAAGCCATTTGTCTCTTGCCTCTGCAAAAAGTTGAGCGAAATCTTGTTTTAGCCCAGGCACCTCGGGCATGGTTTCGGTCAGCTGATGAAAATGCTGCTGCCAATGCGCGCGACGAATATGGCGATGATATTCTATCGCATTACTACCTACCAGATATAAACTTGTTAACCCTTCTTCGCTGGTTACGATGATGTTTTGCGTTTTTAAATTTTTGTGAACAAAACCCAGAAAATAGAGGCTGGCAAGCAGGTTCAGCAATTCATCTAATAAAAATTTGCGGTTTGCCTTGTCAACCGCCGCACTTTCCAATGACGCATAAAGTGAAAGACCATTAATATATTCTTTCACCAGATAGCTTCTCCCGTCTGAAGCTTCGAGCCAGGCAAGACATTTAGAAACAGGCAAGCCGGACATTTCCAGCCGCCAGTTGCTCAACCACCGCTCGCGGCCTGGAGAAACTTTCCCCCAACGTTTCGAATAAATAAACTCTTTAATTATAAATTTTTTTCCTTCAAGTTCAATGATCGATGCGCGTTGTTGTGTATTTTCTTCGATCATTTCCGCCAAATATTCCGAAGATATATCTTTATGAGTCTGTATTAATTTTTGCGCCAAACTCAAATTGAAACCCGTCCGCCATCGCCATGTTCCCGTGCTATTCTTAGCAACACTGCAGATGCTGTTGGATCTTCTATTGGAATTTAAAACTTTACGGCGACGGCCATGCCACTTGTGGTGAATCTGACGTACCATTGATTGTTTTAGCCGCGCCCAGATTATATCTATCTGCTCAGGTTTTGTCTCCGAAAACAATGGTTGAAACAAGGCTTGGACTTCTTTTCGCTGCAGATTATCCCCAATCCCCGTAAACAATCTGATCATTAACATCTTCTGCCTGTTTGACAATTTACGAACAGCACGCACTCCGTGCGCATCTACAAGCGCGCAATGTGTGATTTCCGGTTTTTCCACAGCCAGAATGTTGTCGAAGTGAAGGTCAAGGTGATATATTTGGGCCCGCATCATATCTCTTAACAAGATGCTCAATCCAGCCAACAATTTTTCTTTACGAATATCGTCTCTTTGCACTTTGGGCCATAATTCTTCAATTACCGAACTGTCATTAAGCGCCTCTGTCATGAGGACACCCTGCCCGCGCCTCCAGCCGCAAGCCACCGGCGTCACAGCTGCCACTCCATGATTTTGGAGAAGTTGCAGGGCGGAAAACTCACGTAAAACCTTTGGATAAATCCACGACCGTAGAATATCCCATGATTCTTTAGGGTGATCGTGTTTTAGATAGAAAGAGGGGGGAGCGTCAGGCGCAGGCAGCAAGGCATAAACGCTGCGCTTGCTGTTGTGCTTTACAAGTACGCAAAGCTTATCATAACCCGATATCCAGTGTTCAAATTCAGGAAAAACAGGCCTTTCCGGAAACCACTTTGCTGAAGCTGCAACAAAACTCTCATTTGCAGACACAAGAATTACCGCCTTTAACAATATACTTCTTTATTATTCCAGAAATATAGAGAAGTTCCATGACTGTCAATCGTTTTCTTCCACAAATTATTAAATTAATAGTTGCTGATAAAATATAAGATACAATTACATTGTGACATTTATTTAATTTAAATTGCAGACAACTTTTTATATAAAAATGAGGTTATTTTACTTTCAACCACAGAGTAAACTTGTTCGGTAGTAATATTTTTCATGCATTGGGTCGTCTTGCATTTTTTCAAAAAACAGGGGCTACAGGATAAATTATCTCTGATAACCATATGTCCCTCGCCATAAGGACCGGTTCTTTTTGGATCAGTAGGCCCAAATAGAGCGACCACCGGCGTGCCCACGGCACAGGCTAAATGCATCGGGCCGGAATCGGTTGTTATCACCATTAACGCTTTTTTTAAAAGACAGGCGAGTTCCATTAATGATGTTTTCTCGCCTAAATTTATACCTGTTGATTTCATCTTTGACGTAATTTCTTCAATTGATTTGCTTTCACTGCCCGTAAAAACAACTTTCTTCTTGAGCTGCTCCTGGATTAAGTCCGCAAGCTTTGCAAATTTTTCATTATCCCATAGTTTGGTATCCCAATAGGCAATGGGATTAATAGCAATATAATTATTTTCGCCTAACCCGTGGCTTGACAGCAACAGCTTAACTTTATTTTCGGCATCCGCGCTTTGAGGAAGAATAAATTCCACTCTTTCTTTCTTTGCTCCCAGGTAACGAGGGAAATCAAAATAGCGATCAACCGCGTGTTTATCCATATCTTCAGGAATTTTTTCGTTAAGAAAAAGACCACTTAATTCCTGCAGAGAATCATAACCAAGCTTCCTTTTGCCGCCACTTAAAAAAACAATAATGGAGCTCTTGAATAAACCGTGAAAATCAATGACCAGGTCATACGGGCGCTTGCGTAGTTTCCTGATAAACTGGCCGATTTCCCGCCATACTTTCCGAAAGCGACCGGACTTGACATCTTTTATCCATGCTTTACGCCGCGATACCAGCACTTCGTCAAGGTGAGGATGGTTTAATATTAAATCTGCCGCAGCTTCTTCCACAACCCAGGTTATATGCGCCTGAGGATAAAGACGGCGCAGTGCGGCAAGCGACGGCAAAGTATGAATAACGTCGCCAATTGCACTCAATTTTACGATTAATATATTCACTTATTTTCCTTTAGTATCCACCGCACAGCTTCCAGAATATCCGCGGCAATAAAATCCGGCTGGTTATAAGCTGTTAATTTATCGGGGCCATCATCCTGCAATACGCTTTGACCAAAACCGGTTTTTACCAAAACACACGCAACCTGCACCCTTTTACCAGCTTCCATATCGTTGTATCTGTCCCCGATTATGTAAGAGTGTGTTAAATCAATATTCATTTCCTGCGCGGCCTGAATCAACATACCCGGGGCCGGCTTCCGGCAATTACATTCACAGCGGTAGGTACCGATACCTTCCGTGGGA
>JAABPS010000304.1 GCA_011391835.1 Desulfobacteraceae bacterium | reverse complement strand
GAAATATCATCCGGCAGACTGTTTTCAGGATCGGTAAGAGTGTCCAGCGCATCCTATCTGGATCATGCGCTGGACACCTTTTCCAGGCAATTGGTTACCGGAGTTGTTGAACATGAATGATAAAGAACTGATTGTCACCATTTCCCGAACAGCATACCTGAAAGGGTTGACTGCCGGATGGGGAGGAAATGTATCTGTCCGCACAGCGGAAGGGGCGGTATTAATTACGCCGCATAAGAAATCGCTGGCATTTCTGACAGCCGAAGATCTCCTTACGGTAGATATTGACGGGAATCGGATCAGCGGACAAGGGCGGGCATCCACGGAGTTAAACATGCATCTCGCTCTTTATCGGGCCCATGATGTAAATGCGGTACTGCATTTACATCCCCCTTATATAAATAGCCTTGTTGATAAAGGAGTTCCGCTTCAGTTTACGACTATAGAATCCAGACTGACCCTGGGAGGTCCGCCGCCGGTTCTTGAGCAGAAAACTCCGATTGTAACGGATTTGGAACCGCTGGTTGATGCATTTAAAACAAGCAATCTCGTCTGTTTGAAAAATCATGGAACAGTGAGCGCAGGGAATGATTTGTATGAAGCCTTCGCGCTCACCGATGTTGCTGAAGAAGCAGCCAAGATGACAATCAATGCCATGATCATCGGTAAAAACGGGTCGATTAACACAGATGAGGGTAAAGTCAAAGAAGCTGATTTAGCCAGACTGCCCGTATTTTCAGATCAACATATGGCGCGGATCCAAAAACTTGTGAACGAGGATGAAGAAGCTCAAAGACTGGGCAGGGAAACGGATCTGACCATGAAGTACGCCATTGTGCAGGCTGAAGACGGCAAAACCTTTACGATGCATTTCCAAAAAGGAAAAATCGTTCAGATTACTCACGATGATGATGCAGACTTCATCAATGCTGCTAAAAAAGAGATCTGGATTCATGTTTTTAACGGACGGCTGGATCCGTTTGCAGCCACCAGCCAGAATAAGCTTTGCCTGGTCAAGGGGCATATTGGTGATCTGGCAAAATGGTATGCGCCCTTTTACAGGATATTTTCACTCTGGAAAGGCGCTCCTGTTCTGGAGCTTGGAGAAGAATAATGTATCTTCTCTCTATTTGCTTACAACCCTCCAATAAGCTTTCCAGCAAGAAGTGTCCCAACAACTTCCAGTGATTTCAAATCAAGGAAGCGGTCAGCAGATTTTCTGAACAACATACTGCACTGGGCTGGGAACAGTCCATCCAGATCATTAAAACGAAGAAGTACCGGAATTCTTGGGAGTGCTTCAAATTCGATAGCTACGTCGAACGATGATCTGTCATGAAGGGGAATGCCTCCCAAATGAGTAGCGCGATGATGAAGGAGATCCGCTTTTCCGGAAAAGGATGTTTCAATGATTTTATTTGTATTTTCAGTGAAGTGCCCGGACAGAATTCCGGCTTCTTCAAACTCCCGGTAGGTGACCCATTCTCCTTCCAGAGGAATTTTTTCAGGGCATAGAAGGACATATTTTAACAGAAGCACACTGACAGCCGGGTTAGCGCTTTTCCCATCGTGACTCTTCACCCCTCCCATGGATACGCTATAAAATTGTCCGTAAAGCGGAATGACAAGGCTGCTGCCATTCACTTCGGTTCCGAGGATTTCACTGTTTTTAAGGAAATCAATATCTTCTAATTGTTTGAGGCATTGCCTGGCGGTTTCTTCGAATATTTCGATTTGCTTGTTCATGACTATTTATTGCCGTTTTTGATTTCCCTGATTTTTTTAAACACCTCATCATATTGATCTTCGAGTTCAAGAAGATCCATCATGACGGGCGGTTTTGTGGAATGTGCGGGCAGTCTTTTTTTTGTTTCTTTTATTTTTTCTTCAAGCTGCGCCAGTCTCTGTTCTAATTCTTCAAGTTTTTCCATTATACGACTTCCTTCCAGGCAAGGTTAGAGTTTTCGCAACGACACTCAGATAACACCTTGATTCGTATGTATCCTCTTTTGGGGGATATTTCAAGCCTGGCCATAGGGGTAGAAATTTTTATCTGAGCAGTCATTCATTCCTTTGTTGACAATTCTCTGGTTAAAATTTACAATTTCCAAAATAATTTCCGTTGGTTTTATATCTTCTAAACAGGCTGTTTGTCACACCCGAAATAAAATAGGAGAAATTCAATATGCTTAATACTTTTCCACCGATATATATAATCCCTCCGTTATTATCGTTTATTGTGGGGATTATCTTGGCAATCATTTCCATTGTAAAAGGAAAACTGAAATCTGAAAATATATTGTTTGCCATACTATGCTTATGGTGGACGCTCCTGTCGCCCGTATTTATCAGCCATCATCTGCTTACCAGCAAGGAGCAAATTATCTCCTTTGAACGTTTAATCCATTTTTTCTATGTATATCTTCCGCTAATTCATTTGCTGTTTATCCATAAAATCTTAAATATTAAAAGAAATTATCTGATTATCATCAGCATCCTGTTTAGCTTTTTACTCTCTCTTTCAACTTTTACTGAATACTATATTCAGGGGCTGTATGAGTACAGCTGGGGATATATCGCCAGAGGCGGCATCGCATTCCAAATTTTCGGGCTATATGGCTTTGCCGTATTGATATACATGGTATACTGCCTGCTGAGCAATCTCAAGCGTGAGACCGACAGCAGTAAACGGCTGAGCAATAGCTATATGATATTGTCTTTTGCCGGGATGGGCTTCCTTACCATATTCAACTTGCCGGCCATAAACGGGATTGATGTTTATCCGGCCGGGAACTTCAGCTTTATTCCCTTATCCGTTCTGGCATACGGTGTTCTCCGTTACCGACTGCTGGATATTAAAAGTTTTCTATATATTACTGTGTTCAGGGTATTCAGCCTTGCGGTTTTCCTGGTGCCGAATGTAGCTATTTTTTACTATGCCCGGCCCTTGGTTTCAAAAATTGATGACGTGCTGCTGTTCTTCCTGTTTGTGCTGTGGTTTCTGGTCAACTATCTGTATCTGACCCGGGTACAGACTAAGCTTGATAATAAATTCTATCGGATGAAATTCAGGCTGAAGCTTTCGGAGGTTGAATTTAGTGAAAGAATCAGGTCAATTACTGATTATCATACACTGGTTGAAGAAATAAGGCAGACGCTCAAAGACACCCTGGAATTCAGTTCGGTTACTGTATTTCAGAGGATTGACAGCGGCAGCTCGCTGATCGGGCCTCTGGGGTATCAATTTAAAGTTGACACGGAAATCGAAAAGCTGCTTTCACAATCCAATTATTTTGTTGACCGTAAAACGATTGAGATCGATCCACACTATGCAAGTATCGGCGAAAAGATATTAAAGGCGTTTAGTCTGCTTAAATCGACTTATATGATCACCCTCTTCCAGAACGGAAAACTTTTTGCTTTGTTTTTTTTGTCTGAATCAGCTTATACCCGGATAACGAAAGATGAAATTGACTTCACAAATAATATTCTGGCATCTGCATCCACAAAATTATCAAGCTTGCATGTACTTGAGGACAAGAAAATGTAAGTGCCGATTTAGTATTTAGCAATAATGCTGCTGACAACTCACTATCTGCTGACGCCGGTACAGGCTGGTACAGGGCGTGTGAGCTTAAACATTATGTGATAAATCAAGGAGTGAATCATGCCTCATGTTATCGTAAAACTCTATCCGGGAAGGTCAGAACAGCAGAAGATTCAACTTGCTGAAGAAATAGCTAAAGATATTGTTGCCATTGCAAAGTGCCAGGAGCAGTCCATTTCCGTAGCTATCGAGGAAATTAAACCTGAGGATTGGGCAGAGAAAGTTTACAGGCCGGATATCCTTAACAACCAACAAGGATTGTATAAGAGGCCGGGGTATAATCCGTTTGAATAGAAGTCAAAAAAAGATACACAAGACTATACAATGCGGCTAAAACTACCAATACTGACAGACGAATTTGTAAATTCTTTCTCTCAATTTTAGATTCTATCAACTCCTCCTTGGT
>JAABPS010000303.1 GCA_011391835.1 Desulfobacteraceae bacterium | reverse complement strand
AAACTCAAATTACGAGCTTCATTACTTTTAATGCTCTATCTTGGTATTTTTTTTGTTGCCTGTTGGCATGGATTGCCGAAAACTATTTATGTTACTTTTAAAGAATGGGACAAAAGAAACTATGGCGTTGTGCAGGAATTTGTAAATAATGTTGTTAGACCTATGGATAAGGGGGTTTATGCCGATTACTCAGCATATTACGCGCTAAAAAATAAAGTGCCTGATATATTGTTCCCAGGTCATTTAAACAGAGCACCAGATAATGAAAAAAGAAATATTTCTGTTATTATTTATGACCCGTATGAAGCAAAAAGCAAAAAATGGCTTCCCGATTTAGAAAAAATAATGCAGCGGCTAGGCGGAGAGTGGCATGACACTGGTCAGACATTAGGAATAAACGGCGGTTATGTACGTCCATATTCACCTTATTATCATATGAAAGCTTACCGAAGAAATGACAAATAATTGGACTAGATTTATATTTAGCAAAACACGATTTTCGCATTGTTTCGGCATCTTGTTTAAAATATTTTTAAATGACAATTTATTCATTGTTTAAAGAGAAGTTTGTAAAAATAATATTTCAATTTTTATGTAGAATATTTACCGGGTGTTTATTCAAATGGTTGAAGAAAAATATTTAATCACTGGTTTCTCCGGTTTTGTCAGCAGATATTTCTGTGATTATCTTGAAAAAAATAAAATTAACGCCTTAATAAAAGGCATTGATGCAAAAGATTGCGCTTTGAGATTTGATGATTTTAAGCATGTTCGTGTTAATTTTGAAAAAATGGATTTGTTGTCATTTGATTCAATCGAAAGAGTGCTTGCTGAATTCAAACCGGATTATATATTGCACCTGGCTTCTTACAGCAGCGTGGCTTTGAGTTGGAAGACGCCGGTGCAGAGCTTTCAAAATAACACAAATATTTTTTTAAATTTAGTAGAAGCCTTAAGAAAACTAAACATGAAGAATACGCGCCTTCTTTCTGTCGGTTCGTCTGAAGAGTACGGGGATGTAACTGATGGAGACTTGCCTCTTAGGGAAGATCACAAAATAAATCCGATCAGCCCTTACGCTGTTGCCCGCGTTTCACAAGAATATTTATCCAGAGTTTATGCGGACGGTTACGGGATAAACATTATTATGACCAGGTCTTTTAATCATATAGGCCCCGGGCAAAAAAGCATTTTTGTAATATCATCGTTAGCCAGGCAATTGGTGGAATTGAAAAAAGCAGGCGGCAACGGCGGCAAGATAGTGGCAGGCGATGTTTCCATTGTGCGGGATTTTACTGATGTCAGAGATGTTGTCCACGCGTATTATCTGTTGTTAAAGAACGGCAAAAAAGGACAGATTTATAATGTATGCAGCGGCAGAGGCGTATCTCTAAAAGATGTAATTGCTATTATGGCCGCGCAATTAAATATCAACGTGGATATTCATATTGACGATGAGCTAATCAGGCCTAGCGATAATAAAATTATTATCGGGTCAAACGAAAAAATAAAAAAAGAAATAGGATGGAATAATTCCATCCCCCTGGAACAAAGTTTGTCAGATATTCTTTCTTATTGGGAATCAGAAGTTACTCACTAAGGTGTAATTATCCTGTGGCAGTTATCGCGATTGATATGACTCCGATGTTTCCCGGCGGGGAAAACGGCGGAGCTAAGCTTCTCGCGCTTGAGCTTATCAAGGGGTTTCAGTCTAGTTCCGGTGATAATAAGTTTCTTATCCTTACCGCATCCTGGAATGATCAGGAACTGGCATGTTTTGACAGCTCAAATACGCAACGTTTGTGTATCCTTAAAAAGGATAGCCCCAAAGCTGAAAGTTCTTTGCCTTTCTTAGGTGTTGTTGAGCTTGGGCTGCGTAAATTATACAGGTCTATTAAATGGCAGTATTCAAAACAAATTCATTCACATGGCCCCCTTCATGAAAATGGCGTGGATGTTCTTTTATGTCCGTTTGCCGCGCCGACATACGCCGAGCATGGTATTCCCGTTGTTTCAGTTATTTGTGATTTGCAGCATAAAGATTATCCGCAATTTTTTAGCGATCAGGAAATTCGCGCGCGCGAGTTTTTTCTTGGTGAGGTAAAAAGTAAAGCTGACGCGATAATCTGCATTTCGGAAAGCACAAAAAAATCCGTAATCCATCATCTGAATACCAATCCCGATAAAACGTTTGTGATTCATATTTGTATCCAGTCGCGGTTGGCTCGAAATGATAGATCAACAGTAAAGCGTCATCTTCATGATCTTCGGATTGATAGACGTCAGTATATGTTTTATCCCGCGAATTTTTGGCCGCATAAAAATCATCAGATGCTAATTACCGCCTACGGCATGTATGTAGCCAGAAATCCTAAAAGCAAGATAGATTTGGTTTTTACAGGATCTTTAGATGCGGCTCAGCAAAACGTGCAGGATAAAATTACGCGCATGGGTTTGGATAAGAGAATACATTTTCTAGGCTATTTGCCGGAAGAGCAACTAACGTCCGTTTGGCAAGGATGCTCTTTTCTGATTTTCCCGTCTCTTTACGAGGGATTTGGCATACCTGTTTTAGAAGCCATGCAATTTGGCAAACCGGTTTTGTGCAGCAATGTGACCAGTCTTCCGGAAGTCGCAGGTGATACCGCGCTGTATTTTGACCCCCGGAAGCCGGCAGATATAGTAAATTGCATAGAGAAAATAACAAGCGACGAAACCCTTTATTCGGATCTTGTCCAAAGAGGCAAGGGGCGGCTTGCTCACTTTCAGCCTGAAGAAATGATAAAAAAATACTTGCAAGTTATAGAAAAAGTCGCTGGTTATCCGCGTAAATTTCATGATGAGGTCAAAGGAATATACGCTGACGGCTGGACGGGAGACAGGCTTGATATAACATATAATCATGAACAGCTTGGCCGGATACTTGAACTTAAAATGGAACTTCCGCCATGGTATCCTTACAGGCAATCAGCGATAAGCTTAAACGGACATTCAAAAATGAAGCGAAAATGGAAAATTAGACGTGGGCAGAGCCTGGAAATAAAATTACCTCTAATCGATAAAGAAAACCATTTGGCTTTTGCTATAGAACCAACATTTATTCCTGCAGAATATAATATAACTCCTGATAACCGAGCACTTGGTGTTTTGTGTCAAAGATGCGGGCTAATTTCGCCGAACGGAGAATATAAATTATTATGGCCGGGTAAGTAGGTATGCGTCCATTTATATCTATCGTGACACCTTCATTGAATCAGGGAAAATTCATCGAGCGAACCATTAAGAGCGTTTTGGAGCAGGGGGTTGAAGACCTGGAATATTATATAGTTGATGGTGCGAGCACTGATGGCACTTTGAATATCGTTAACAAGTACAATGACCGATTGTCCTATGTATCAGAACAAGACAAGGGCCAGGCTGCTGGAGTTAACAAAGGAATAAAAGCGACATCAGGTGAAATTATCGGGTGGCTCAATTCTGACGATGTTTATTATCCCGGCGCTTTATCCACGGTTATTGAGTATTTTGCCGCTCATCCCGATGCGGATGTTGTTTATGGTAATGCCTGTCATGTAGATGAAAACGATAATATTTTAGAGCCGTATTATACGGAAGACTGGAATTATGAGCGGCTTAAAGAAATTTGTTTTTTGTGCCAGCCGGCTGTGTTTTTCCGCCGCCGAATTACAAAGAAAGCCGGATTACTTGATGAAAATCTTCACTATTGCATGGACTATGAGTACTGGCTGCGCCTTGGAGCGATAACAACTTTTTCCCGGACACCTGAGGTGTTGGCAGGATCGAGAATGTATCAATCCAATAAAACTATCGGAAAGCGCGTACCCGTCCACAAAGAAATAAATGACATGCTTTCGCAAAAAATCGGATATGTGCCGGATAAGTGGATTTATGCCTACGCTCATGCCGTAGTAGAAAATAGCAGTTTATCAAGAGCGACGAATTTACAAAACCTGAAGTTTGTCTTAGCCCTAATAGGCGTTTCACTAGCCTCCTTTTTTCACTGGAAACACCGTGTGCCCTTT
>JAABPS010000302.1 GCA_011391835.1 Desulfobacteraceae bacterium | reverse complement strand
TCTATCACATCGTTGAAAAAATGTTTTTATTGTTTTTTTGGTATGGCATTTGCATAAACGTTTTTAGCCGTAAGCCGACTTTATTTGTTGCTGGATTCACTTTTCGGAAAAAAACCACTTACCGTTCCCTTTCATATAAGGTTTTTCGCCTTATGCATTTCGAAAAGTCTTTATTAGACAAACTAACCAGCTTAAAGGATATACCGACCCTTCCGCATATTCTTCTGCAGTTGATAAAAATTTGCAATTCGGACAGTGGCAGTCTCAAAGAAATATCCGGAATCATTGAAAAAGACCCAGCACTTACCAGCCGAGTTCTAAGATTGGTCAACTCTGCGTATTATTCAAAAAACAACAGAATCGACAACGTTGACGGAGCTGTCATCTTTCTGGGAACGAATGCCATCAAGAATATTGCCATCTGCAGCTCCGTTCACGAAGTATTCCAGAAAGTCAAATCGGGCCCAGGCTTTAATTTAAAGCATTTCTGGTGGCATTCATTAAGGTGCGCGATCCTGTCAAAATCGATCGCAAAAAAGCAGAATTTTCATGATCCGGAAGAAGCATTTTTATTCGGAATGCTCCATGACCTCGGCAAAGTCGTTCTTTGGATAAATTTTCCCGAGCGATATTCAGATCTTCTGAATAAAAGAAAAGACCAACCCGACTTAATTCTGGCAGGAGAAACCCAGTTGGGCGCCAATCACGCTGAAATCGGAGCCTGGCTGCTGGATAAATGGAATTTTCAACATAATATCGTCGACGCGGTTCTTTGTCACCACCATTCTCTATACAGCATGCTGACTGCACCCCCGTTAGCCCAATTTATTTACGTGGCAAATTTATTGAGCAATGGTTCCGGCCAGAAAATCAGAGAAGGCATCACTGCGTCTCAAAAGATATTCGGGTTCACGCAATCATTTGTTGAAGATTTATTGCGCCTGGCCGATGATGAACTCAAGACGATGGCCGAATCTTTAAACATTGAGATAGAGCCGTTCAAGGCCAATGATTTTGAGTATTCGGAAGAGGATCGTGAAAAGGAAATACACCTGACCAAAGAAGTATGGGAACGGTCGCTGTTGCTGAACACCGTCCAGAACCTGCTGAGTGCAACCGATGAAACAGAAATATGGGTAGAAACCGCCCAAGGGCTGCAAATCCTTTTTGAACTCACCGCAATTCTATTCTTTGCATACGACCCTGAGAAAAACGGACTTCAGGGGATTTCACTTCCGGATGCTGAGAAATCTTCAATGATCAAAGACCTGATTATTCCGATGGAGATGGAAGAAAGCCTGTTGATTGAATGTCTTCGAACCAAAAAAATCACAAACTCCTTTAATCGGTTCACAGACGCTGCATCCGTCACATTAGATAATCAAATTACTCAGCTTATGGACAAGGGAGGCATCGCCTGCATCCCCATGGTCGCCTATGGCGAAAAAATTGGTGCGATTGTGCTGGGTCTGGATCTCATGGAATTTTCAGGCCTTGAATCTCAAATCAAGCTTTTGCGAATGCTGGCGGATCAAGCAGCGATCGCTATTCATGTGAATCATCTCGGAAGGTCTCAGTTGCAACAAATACAAACGAAGCAAAGGAGTGCGTCATCATCAATAGCTGATAAAAACGTTCATGAAGCCAAAAAAACTTTGAGCATTTTCAAGAAATATCTAAAATTTCCATGGATTAAACCTGCCTAATCGTTACGGATCAGGGTGAAATGAAGCGCTCCTCCTGCTACCCGTTATACGGGATTCAATTATTTCTGTTGAAGTATGTCCCGAATCTCCGTTAGAAGCATTTCTTCCTTTGTGGGCGCGGGTGGTTGTGCCGGCGCTTCCGTTTCCTTCTTCTTCAATGTATTCATGGCTTTAATAGCCATGAAAATTGCAAAGGCGACGATAAGAAAATCAAAAACGTTTTGAATGAATTTACCGTAATTAATTGTAACCGCAGCGGTTTCACCAACAGCCCCTTTAATTGTGATCACAAGATTTGTGAAATCAACGCCACCAATAAGGAGCCCAATCGGCGGCATAATTACATCTCCGACAAAAGAAGCGACAATTTTCCCGAAGGCAGCCCCCAAGATTATACCAACAGCCATGTCTACAACATTGCCTCGCATTGCAAAATTTTTAAATTCTTGCATCATACTCATCGCCGTATCTCCTTGTTTTAATGTTATGTTTCCTTTGAAAATAAAAGAGAATTTTATCCTTTTTCACACCCATCAACATGCTTTTTATTTCCAGCCCCCGATCAAGCTTAGCCGATATCTCCGGCGGCGCGCCAGCAGCTGATCCGGCTCCGGGATGCGTGATTTTTCATCTGAGAGGGATTTTCGGATTCTGCTTTAGCCCGATCATAAAGTCATCGCATATCCATGCCTCAGCGCCAGGCGGGTAAACATCTGAGCCAACCCGGCCCCCAGACTGAAAATCGATCCGATATCGAGGTTACGATCGGCTGTCTGATCAAAAAACACATTGAGGCTGGACTCCATCCCCTCTTCCGGTAACCAGTAACACACCATGATGGGCAGCTTGGGCAGAGGATAGAGCACGACCGAGATATCGGACTGAAACTGCGAATCCACCTGTTTTCCGCTGAAAATATGCACGATATCGTCAAAGAGCTCGGTGTAGCTGTCCGCCACCTGTTTCATCTGTTCCTCACATCGCTTTTGAAACAGCGGATACTGCTCCCTTCCGCCCTTGAGTTCCCGAAACGACCGCCAGTCGCCGGTTGGATCAAGGCCCTTTCCGTACAGAACATAATTAAGAAACGGGACTGCCACCCAGGGATTGACGTGAATGTCTGTTGAAAGCACTCCTGCAGTGGTGACACTGAAATCCTTGCCCATTACCTTGATGGTCAGCCTGTCATTTTCATAGCGCCCGCCGGTTCGCCCTGTTGCTGCCTTCAGATCGACGCTGTTGATCTGATTTTTGAGCCCTTCCAGAAAATCATCCCGGTTTCTTTCCAAATCATGCCGATTTTGAGGATCGTCGGAATATGCATCGATGATATGCCGGTCCAGACTGGGGCATTCCGACAAGGGACGCCGACCGGTAAATACGGCTCCGGCAAAAGCCATGCAGGTTTTCTCGCCGCACTGCCTGCAGTTGGACTTGTCCAGAAGTTTAAAAATAGCCATGGCGTTTTGGAGTTTTATCACGACAGGATTCCTCCAGTTTATTTTAAGCGGCTTGAAGCCGCTTATCAGGCAGACAAGACAAAGCGATCACAGCATTCGACTGATTGCAGACATTTCACTGGTTATGCAGGGATTCGGGTCTGCCGCGGAAACCCCATCTGAAATGCTTTCAAGACATTGTGAACCTATAAAATTTTCATTCATTGGTCAAATTAAAAATGCATTCCACGCCTTGGCACTAGCGCAATTTCTCGAACTGAACACCTTTTGTTTTAAGGACAGCCGTCGAGAAAAGTATCCGGCACTGGGCCTGATGCGTCAGTTTGAATTGGAACGGATTGTCGTTGCAGAATGGAATCTTCGGAGGGCACCCCATAATTTCAGCTGGAGCAAATATGGGGCGGGAGAAGAGTGGAGGCAAAGCATTGGGAATTCAGCAGAAAAAGTTTGATAAGGCTCTTCTTGTACCGAAGAGCCTTATCACGAGGTAAGCAACCGGCTGATAAATGAGGAGGGACTCATCTGCCGCTATTGACACGCTCCCCCCTATCAACCACCAGAGGTAGCGGAACCTCCCGAACCACCTGATCCGGCATTTCCACCGGCGCTGCCGGAATTCCCGGAACCACCTGTGCTGCCAGGGCCGGCAGAGAAACCATTAGTTCCCCGCCATAGGGGTTTTCCGGTTACCGGATCGCGCAGCTCAACAGTCGTTTCACCAATGATTATCGAAGTGACCACATTTCTATAAGTGCCATTGTAATCAACTGTGTAACCGATTGCGGTCAAAGCATCCCCCATCGCCGGATGACCTACGTCAAGACTCTTCCAGTAATAGACCGGTCCGATGCCGTAAAGCATCACTTCCCCATCTTCGGTGTCAAGTGTCAAACCGCCACC